>DASQDA010000674.1:0-9712 GCA_035634435.1 Polyangiaceae bacterium | reverse complement strand
GCGTTGCGCGTGGGCATGACGCAGTCGAACAGATCAATCCCCCAGCCAATTGCATGGATGATGTCGGCTGGCGTGCCCACCCCCATGAGATAGTGAGGGCGAGCCGGGTCGAGGCGCGGTGCTACTTGACTCAAAGCGCGGTACATCTCGACCACCGGCTCTCCGACGCTGAAGCCGCCCAGAGCCAGGCCATCGAGCGGCAGCCGAGCGAGATCTTCTGCGTGCTTGAGCCGCAGCTCCACGTTCGTGCCGCCTTGTACGATGCCGAACAGCGCCTGTCGCGGGTTCTTGACAGCGAGGCAGCGCTCGGCCCAGCGCGTGGTTCGCTCCGCGGCGGCGACCAGCTGCGGCTCGAGAGCGCCGCCTGGCAAGCAGACGTCGAGCTGCATCGCGATGTCAGAGCCCAGAAGGCCTTGGATGCGCATGGCCTCTTCGGGCGATAGCCGAAGCTTCTTGCCGTCGAGGTGAGAAGCGAACTCGAAGCCGTCCTCGTCCATGCGCGTCCGCGTCGCCAAGGAGAATGCCTGAAACCCGCCAGAATCGGTGGTGATCGAGTGCGGCCAACGGGCAAACTCGTGCAGACCTCCGCGCTCGGCAACCAGCTCGGGGCCGGGCCTCACCCAGAGGTGGTACGTGTTCATGATCAACAAACGCGCGCCGGAGGCCGCGACTTCTTCGGATGACAATGACTTGACGCTCGCTAGCGTGCCAACGGGTTGGAAAGCAGGCGTGCACACCTCGCCGTGCGCGGTGCTCAATACTCCCGCCCGAGCAAAGCCCGATATGGCTTGAACCTCGAAGCGCGTCACGATCCTCGCCTCGGAATCCACATGGCGTCCCCGTACGAAAGAAACCGGTACTGCTCACGCACCGCTTCTGCGTAAGCCGTCATGATCGCCTCGTAGCCGGCGAAGGCTGCCACCAGTGCGAGCAGCGTGCTCCGCGGCTGGTGGAAATTCGTGAACAGCGCGTCAACGACCTGGAATCGATAGCCTGGTTGAATCATCAGTCGGGTGCTGGCGCGCGTTTCGTGCACCAGCCCCGGGCTCGCGGGGTCGGCCGCGCTCTCGAGCGCCCGCACCACCGTCGTACCCACGGCGACCACTTTGGCCTCTCGCTCGCGAGCGCTCCTGACGGCTTGCGCGAGCGCGGCCGACACTTCGAAGGCTTCCGCGTGCATGCTGTGGTCGTTCAGGTCTTCCGCGCTCACGGGCCGAAAGGTGCCGAGCCCTACCTGTAGCTCCAGATAGCCGAGCTGGACACCGCGGCGCTGCAAACGCTCCAGCAGCGCTTCGGTGAAATGCAAGCCAGCTGTCGGCGCGGCGGCCGAGCCCGCGCGGCGAGCGTAGATCGTCTGATAACGCTCGTCGTCACCGTCGTCGTCATTGCGCCGCATGTAAGGAGGTATCGGCAAGCGTCCGGCGCGCTCGATCGCGCTCTCGACCGTGCCTCGGCAAGCGACTGCGACCAGCAACGAGCCGTCGGCTTCGCGCTGCAAGACCTCGATCGCGAGCTCCCCCGCGTCGATCCAGGTTCCTGGACGCAGCGGCTTGCTCGCCCGCCCCAGCGCTTGCCAGCGCTCGCGGCCGTCGGATGAGGGCTCGGGTTCGCGGCTCAGCAGGAGCAACTCGACCCGGCCGGCGTTGGGACGGCGCGTGCCAAGGAGCCGCGCGCGGCGCACGCGCGTATCGTTGAGCACCAGCAATGCACCTTCGGGAACCAGGTCCGGCAGCTGCTCCACGTGCCGATGCAAGAGCTCCGGTCCCAGCACCAGGAGCCGGGCTCCAGAGCGAGAGGCCAACGGGCGTTGCGCGATGAGCGCTTCAGGGAGCGCATAGTCGAAGAGCGCTGTCTTCAATCAGCGCCCTGTCTCGAGCGAGCGCCCCAAGACCTTGTGGGGCCCTGACGGGGCGAGACCAACAGAGCCTCCGGGGCTTTGGTGTGGTGTCGTCATCGACTTTTCCGTTGTGACAGCGGCTGAATCGCGAATTCAGTGCACTAGCGGTCTTCGTAAGTGACACCGAGGCGCGTCATCTTACGCCACAGTGTGGTGGGACTGATGTCGAGCGCTTCGGCAGCGCGCTCGCGGCTGCCGTCGAACGCGCGCAACGCGGACTCCACCGCTTCGCGCTCCGCGTCGTCCACGATGTCTGCCAGCGTGCGACCTTGGCCAGGGTCCGTCGCCTTCGGAGCGCTCGGCAAAATGTCGTCGAGCCGTACGATGCCCCCCATACACAACGCAACCGACTGCTCGACCATGTTTTCCAGCTCGCGAACGTTGCCGGGATAGTCGTACGCGACCAGGCGCTCCATCACGCCGTCGCCCAGGCGGGCGCCGAGGTTCATCTTGCGGTTGTACTTGGCGAGGAAATGCTCGACGAGCTGGGGAATGTCCTCGCGTCGCTCGCGCAGTGGGGGAAGGTGGAAGCGCGCGACATTCAGCCGGTAATAGAGGTCCTGCCGGAAGCGCCGCTCCTCGACGGCTCGCACCAGGTCCACGTTGGTGGCGGCAACCACACGAATGTCGACATGGATCGGCTTGTTCTCACCGACCCGCCGCACTTCGCCCTCCTGTACCGCCCGCAACAGCTTGGCCTGAAACGAGGGTGTCGTCTCCGCGATCTCGTCGAAGAAAAACGTACCACCGTCCGCTTCTTCGAACAGGCCTTTGCGAGCCGCTACCGCGCCCGTGAAGGCGCCGCGCGCGTGCCCGAACAATTCACTCTCCAGCAGAGTTTCGCTGATGGCCGCGCAGTTGACCGTGACGAAGGGGCGATGAGCGCGCTTGCTATTGGCATGCACCGCCCGCGCGATGAGCTCCTTGCCCGTGCCACTTTCCCCGGTGATGAGCGCCGTCGTATCGGTGGGGGCGATCTTGATGACACGCGTCAGGACATCTCGGATGGCTTGTGAGCGACCGATGACGTTCTCGAGGTGGTAGCGTTCCTTGAACTCGCGCGCGAAAAGCTGCACCTGACCGTTGAGCCGACGGCTTTCCAGGGCCTTGGAAACCTTGACGATCAGCTCTTGCTCGGTGAAGGGCTTCTGGATGTAGTCGAAAGCACCGACGCGCATGGCCTCGACAGCGCTTTCGATCGTGCCATACGCCGTCATGACGATGACCTCGGTCATTGGCTGCGTCTCTTTGACGGCGCGCAACACCTCGATGCCGTCGTACTCACCCATGCGCAGATCCGTGATGACCACGTCGTAGGCGCCGGCAGCTCCGATTTCCCGCCCTTGCGCGCCATCGGCGGCTTCGTCGACCTCGTGGCCTGCACCCCGCAGCATCATCGCCAGCGTGGTCCGCATGTTGCGCTGATCGTCGACGACGAGAATCTTGCCCATATTCGATTGCGCTCTCCGCGCGCGCTTCGTAGCACAAACTACGCGGGCTCGGCGTTACACCGAGGTCCCGGGGACGGCAGCGCTCTTGCCTAGCTCACGAGCCGAGTAGCAACAAGACGACGAGAGCGATGACGAGCCCGAGCACTCCAATGGCATAGCCAATCGCACCGAGCCAGTGCAGCCTGGCCGCACCTTGGGCGTTCCGCGAAGGCGTCTTGGGAGCATCCAAGCTGGCGCCGCTGCCGGTGATGGGGGGAGCAGCGACGCCGCTGGCGGTCACCCCGCTGATGCCCGATACGCTGAGCTTATCCGGGCCCGTTGGCGTGAAGACCGCCTCCGAAGGGAGCAGGTCGGCACCGGGTTGACTTGCGAAGCTCATCAGTTTGATGGCATCGCGCACGCCTTTCCGGCGCTTCTCGATGCGCTCACCGAGCACTCGTTTCAGCAGACCAGCAATGCCGGCGCTGGGCACGACCACATGCTGCGCCTTCAGGAAGGCTCGCAGGTCCTCAGCGAATTCCAGTGCCGTTTGATAGCGCGCTTCGCGCTTGCGCTCGAGCGCTCGCAACACGATGCGCTCCAGCTCCGGCGGGTAGCTGGGGTCGATGTTCGAGGGCTTGGGAACGCTCCCGCTCGTGATGAGCTTCAACGTGCCGATATCGGAATCGCCGCGGAAGAGCCGTCGGTTGGTGGTCACCTCGAACAGCACCACGCCAAGCGCAAAGACGTCACTGCGACGATCCACCGCTTTGCCCAGCGCCTGTTCGGGCGACATGTAGCCAAACTTTCCCTTCAGCTGCCCGGTTCGCGTCGCTTCGCTTACCCGCCCCAGGGCCTTGGCGACGCCGAAATCGACCAGCTTCACGGACCCATTGGTGCTGATGAGGATGTTCTGCGGCGAGACGTCGCGGTGCACGACTCCGAGTGGCCGACCGTCGGGGCCGCGCAGCTCGTGGGCGGCGTGCAGCCCCGAAGCGACGTCCGCCACGATGCGAACTGCGACGTCCGGCGGTATCGCTCTCCGTTTACCCGCCTCGGCAATGAGAGCGTGCAAGCTCTCACCTTCGAGCCATTCCATCGACATCCACATCACCGACGACTGCCCCACGTCGTAGACTTCGACGACGTTCGGATGCTGGATGCTCCGCATCAGGCGCACTTCGTCGAGAAACATCTTCACGAACTCGGCCTCGTCGGCCAGCTCATCCAGCATGACCTTGACCGCGACCAGTCGGTCGCCAAGTGGCTCGGGGCGACGTTGCCGCGCTACCCACACCGTCGCCATGCCGCCCCGCCCGATGCGCAGGACCAGCTCATTGTCGCCAAGCTGGGTGCCTTGCCCTATCGGTGGGGTCATCCGGCCACAGTCATCCGTCGCTCGCACGCTTCTTAGGAGGGAACGCGGCCGCGCAGCGACCACGCTTAAGTCTGGCGCCTTTCCGCGGAAACCGACAGCCGCGTTGGGCCCAGCGGTCGGAACAGTTCACCGGCAGCGGTTTTGCGTGCGGCAAAAGCCACGTCGGCCCGCCGCTCGAGAAAACTACGCCGGACAGACAACTAAGTGCTAGAGCCGCGGTCCTCACTGGGACCGCGACCCGCCGGCGGCACTGTTCGGGCGGGATGAGCAGGAGCACGTTAAAGTATGGCTAGTCTTTCGGAACAACTGGGCACTGGTGAGCAGCGGAGCAAACTGGTCGATGATGCGTTGCACGTGCTCGATCAAGAGGTAGCGGACAAGAGTGGCCTCACGGGGATGGCCATCAAGGGCGCCTACAAGCTGGTTCAGAGCGTGCGACCGGGCTTCTTGCGTCAGGTCGTCGAGCACCTCGTGGACGACTTCCTGACCGCTCTCGATCCGATCTATCAAGAAGCGGCAGCGCAAAAGCGGCCTGCAGGTGCCTACGTCGTGGAGCAAAAGAGTCGGGTTGCCGACGCGCTGCTCGCCGTTACGGACGCCAAGGCCAAGCGCGCCGAAAGCGCCACCGTACGCGGCGCCTACGAGAAGCTCCGGCCCATTGCGAAGAAGCAGGTCGAGGCTGCCGCCCCTCGCCTCGGCAACTTGGTCGAGCGTCACGCCGCCCCGACCACCTGAGCCCGCACCCGTCCGGCGGCGCCGTAGCGGGCGTCGCCGAGTCCCGCACCCGCTCTCGAAGCGCATCGCCGCTCGCCGAGCAACACTCTAGGAAACCCCGTTTCCCTACTAGGTTGCTTGACAATCCCGTTGGCAACGCAAGTATTTCCGCGCCAGTTCCGCCTCAGGCCGTCCATGACCATCTCCCACTCTGAAGCTCAGGTTGCTCCCGACCACGTGATCCGGGGCGCCGTCGTGCGTTTCGCCGGTGATTCCGGCGATGGCATGCAGGTAACGGGCGACCAGTTCACGGCCGCTGCTGCCTTGGCCCAGAACGACCTCGCTACATTTCCCGACTTCCCCGCGGAGATCCGCGCCCCGGCCGGTACCACCTACGGCGTCTCTGGGTTTCAGATTCATTTCGCGTCCGAGCACGTCTACACGCCCGGAGACGCGCCCGACGTGCTCGTGGCCATGAACCCCGCGGCGCTGAAGACGAATCTGCGCGACCTGAAGAAGGGCGGCCTGCTCATCGTCAACAGCGGTGCCTTCAATCCTGCGAATTTGAAGAAGGCTGGCTACGAGCAGAACCCGCTCGAGAATGGCTCGCTCGACGGCTACTCGCTGGTGTCGATCGACATTACCAAGCTCACACAGAACGCGGTCAAGGACTCGGGCCTCTCGAACAAGGAGGCAAACCGCTGCAAGAACTTCTGGACCCTGGGTCTGATGTTCTGGGTTTACGGGCGTCCGCTGGAGCACACGCTGCAATGGATCGAGCAGAAGTTCGCCAAGCGCCCGGACGTTCAGGCGGCCAACGCGCTCGCGCTGCGTGCGGGACATGCTTACGGCGAAACGGCTGAGATTTCGCAGCATCGCTACGAAGTACCCAAGGCGCCCGTGGAAAAGGGCACTTATCGCAACATCAGCGGGAACACCGCCACGGCGCTGGGGCTGGTTGCTGCGGCGCAGCTGGCCAACTGCGAGATGTTTCTGGGCGCCTACCCCATCACGCCGGCGAGCGACGTGCTGCACGAGCTCAGTAAGTACAAGCACTTCGGCGTGACCACGGTGCAGGCGGAAGACGAGATTGCTGCAATCTGCGCCGCGATTGGTGCCGCCTACGCAGGCAACATCGGTGTCACGAGCACGAGTGGGCCAGGCATGGCGCTCAAGACCGAGGCGATTGGCCTGGCCGTCGCCGTCGAGCTGCCCTTGGTCATCGTGGACATCCAGCGCGGCGGGCCGAGCACGGGCCTGCCAACCAAAACCGAGCAAGCGGACCTGCTGCAAGCCGTCTACGGACGAAACAGCGAAGCTCCCCTGTGCGTGATCTCGGCTTCCACGCCGGGTGAGTGCTTCTACATGGCGATCGAGGCGGTGCGCCTCGCCGTCAAGTACATGACTCCCGTGATCCTGCTGACCGACGGCTACCTCGCGAACGGCGCTGAGCCTTGGAAGATTCCAAATGTGGCCGATCTGCCGAAAATCGAGGTGAAGTTCCGGACCGATCCGACCGGGTTCCACCCGTTCGTGCGTCACCCCGAGACCCTCGCCCGCGCGTGGGCCATTCCCGGTACGCCGGGCCTGGCGCATCGCATCGGCGGGCTGGAGAAGGACTACGACTCGGGCCACATCTCGTACTCGGCAGAGAACCACGAGCGCATGACGCGCACCCGAGCGCTGAAGATCGCCGGCATTGCCAACGACATTCCCGACCAGACCATCGAGGTCGGCGACGATCACGGTAAGCTGCTCGTGCTGGGCTGGGGTTCCACCTACGGCGCGATTCGCGAGGCGGTTCAGCGTTGCCGCGCGCGCGGTCTGGACGTCTCTCACGCCCAGGTGCGTTACATCAATCCGTTCCCCAAGAACCTCGGTGAGCTGCTCAAGCGCTTCGATCGGGTGCTGGTCCCGGAGCTCAACATGGGTCAGTTGGTGCGACTCGTGCGCAGTCAGTATCTGGTACCCGCCGAGAGCTTGC
Organism: Polyangiaceae bacterium; assembly: GCA_035634435.1. GTDB lineage: Bacteria > Myxococcota_A > Polyangia > Polyangiales > Polyangiaceae > PMG-095. The sequence continues at coordinate 2,309 of DASQDA010000674.1, read as the reverse complement.
CCAAAGTACAGGGCCAGCCGTTCAAGATCGCCGAGCTCGAAGAGAAGATCCGGCGCGTGCTCGAGAGCTGAAGCCCTCCGTCCCCGTCTCAGGAAAGTCCCTCATGTCGAACATCGTCGAACCTCTGCGCCTGACAAAAAAAGACTTCGAGACCGACCAGGACGTCCGCTGGTGCCCGGGCTGCGGCGACTACGCGATCCTTGCGAACGTGCAGCGCGTCATGCCCGAATTCGGCATCTCGCCGGACCAGATGGTGTGGGTGAGCGGAATCGGCTGCAGCAGCCGTTTCCCCTACTACATGAACACCTATGGCTTTCACACCATCCACGGGCGCGCGCCGGCTTTTGCGACCGGCATCAAGGTGGCCAAGCCGGAGCTGTCCGTCTGGATGGCGACGGGGGACGGTGACGGCCTGAGCATCGGCGGGAACCAGCTGATGCACTGCTTGCGCCGCAACGTCGACATCAAGATCTTGTTGTTCAACAACCGTATCTACGGCTTGACCAAGGGGCAGTACTCGCCCACCAGCGAGGTTGGCAAGGTCACCAAGAGCACGCCCTTTGGCTCCGCGGACCAGCCGCTCGATCCCTCGAGCTTCGCCCTGGGTGTCAACGGCAGCTTCGTCGCTCGCTCCATTGACACCGAAGCGGCGCACCTCGCAGAGGTGCTGCGACGCGCAGCCGGCCACAAGGGCACGGCCTTCGTCGAGATTTACCAGAACTGCAACGTCTTCAACGACGGCGCTTTCGACAGCTTCACCGATCGCCCGGTGAAAGCAGAGCGCCAGCTCCGCGTCGAGCACGGCAAGCCCTTGCTATTCGGCGAAAACGGCAACAAGGGCCTGTCGCTCGATGGGCGAACGATGCAACTTCGCGTGGTCGAGCTCGGCAAGGACGGCGCGACCCTGGAAAATGTGCTCGTTCACGATGAGACCAGCGCCACGCTCGCCTACATGCTCACCCGCATGCCCTATCCCGAGTTTCCGGTTGCGCTCGGCGTCCTGTATCAGGTCCAGCGGCCTACTTACGACGCCGCGCTTCATGAGCAGCGCGAGCGCGCGAGCACGCGCGCTGGGCTGCCCGACCTGCAGAAGGTCCTGCGCGGCGGCGACACCTGGGTCATCGATTGACTCGCTCGGACGAGACACTCCTCCCCAAACCTGCTAGACACGCCGCCAACAGCCATGGGAACTCCTCAAGACCCCCGAACCCGCCGCCGCACGCGGATTCGCCGTGCCAAGAAGAACCTCGAATGGGAGCAGAAGCGCGCCCTTGAAAACGCCGAGGCTGCCAAGCCGAAGGCGCCAGCAAAAACCGCTACCTGATCGAGCCCCAGCGCGCGCGGCATTGGTTGCGGGGAGCCCACCGCTGGGACGCAGTCTGGGTTTGACCCCACTTCTTCGCGCAAATGAACCAGGTCGATCGGGGGGGCTCGACAGCGCCGGGTAGCGTGCTCAAATTCTCGCCAGTCCATGGCGACCGAGCGCCCCAAAAAAGATCCCGAGCAGCAAGGCGACCTGTCGCTCGACGAACGTCCCCACGTCGAGCGACCGCGGCGCTATGTCGTGGTCTTGCACAACGACGACTACACCACCATGGAGTTCGTCGTGCACGTGCTCATGAAGTTCTTTCACTTGACTGAGACCGAGAGCACTCAGGTGATGTTGCACGTGCATCACAAGGGCTACGGCATCGTCGGGGCTTACACGCGAGACGTCGCAGAAACCAAAGCGGCGCAGGTGATGGCCTATGCCGAAGAGCATGGGCATCCCTTGCGATGCACCGCGGAGCCGGAAGGGTTCGGAGACGAGTGAAGGTCAGCCCAGAAGTCGAGATCGCTTGCAACCTTGCGTTGCGAGAAGCCGAGCGGCGGCGCCATGACGTGATGACGGTGGAGCACCTGCTCTTTGCGTTGCTGCACGATGAGGCCACCGCGAAGGTAGTGAAAAAGTCCGGTGGCAACCTGGAGAAGCTGAAGGAGCGTCTGCAACGAGTTTTGCAGGACGAGCTACCCAGCGTTCCCGACGGGCAGCCCGTGTCGCCGACGCCCTCGCGGGGTTTTCAGCGGGTCTTGCAGCGCGCCGCTTTCCACGTTCAGTCGAGTGGCAAGGAGAAGCTCGAAGGCCACAACGTGCTGATCGCCAGTTTCGCTGAGCCCGAGAGTCCGGCGGCAGAAGCGATGAAGGCGGAGGGCGTCACACGTTACGACGTGGTCAACTACGTCTCGCACGGCGTTGCCAAGGACGGCAGTGACGACGACGCGCTCGAGCTCAGCGAAGGAGCGGACGCCAAGGAAGACGAGGATGGCGA
>DASQDA010000673.1:0-17465 GCA_035634435.1 Polyangiaceae bacterium | reverse complement strand
CGACCTCTTGATCTACGGCTGTTACCGCGTGGAGCATTGCGTCGGATACGACGACGAGCCCGAGGGTGTCTGGCGCGAGCCGGCCTGGTTGGTGCACGGTATCGACCGTCAGGAAGCGCTCGAGTTCGGGCGCACGTTCAGGCAAAACTCCATCGTTTATTGCCGCGCGGCTCGGCCCGAGCTCGTGGTGACCAATCCGACCTGTGACGATATCGGCAAAACCTTTCAGGGCAACTGGCGCTTGCGTCAATGACGCGCCGGCCGTCAGAACGCGCTGAACGCGCCGTTCGCACGGTGTAGAATGGCTCCAGTCTGCTGAATCGAGGATTCAGCTCACGTCAGAACGGGCAAGTTCATGACTACACGACGACCAAGCCCCGGGAGCTCGCCCAATCGGCGCCCCAAAAACCTCCGCGGCGTTGGGTCGACGCACGATACGGAGTCATCGTGTTTCGTCGAGTGATCTTGGCCTTGACGCTCCTGGGAGTGGTGCCGGTGTCTACGGTCATACTGCTCGGGCGCTGGGCGGACGCTGCAGGCGCGCAGGTGGGTCGTGAGGCGGCGGCCTGGTGCTCGAAGCTGCCGCGGGGCGCCACTGATCAGCCGGCGACGCAGGAGCGGAACCAAGGGGTAATAGCGGGTCCGCTCGCCGAAGCCGTGGCGCCGGCAGCTCGGAGCGCGTCCAAACGGGCAACGAATCCGCGCCGCAAGGGCGCTAAACCTGTCGCAAACGCCGCATCGGGTGTCTTCGTGCCGGCCAGCGCGGTGCTCAATCTCGCGCGCGTCGGGCTGTTACCACAAGCGGCGGCCGTGCCTGCGGCAGGGTCGCGACCTGCTGGACTGAAGTTGTCCGGCGTTGGCGGTCTGGGCCTCGGGATGCGCGATGGAGACGTGCTCACACGTGTGGCAGGCGTGCCTGTGGCATCGGTGTCGCAAGTGATCGCGCTTGTCGTCCAGGCGCGCGAGAAGCGGGCCCGACACATCGGGGCGGAGTTCTTTCGGGACGGGTTGCGCTGGTCGCTGACGGTGGAACAGCCCTACCTCTAACAATGAGACGGTGAGCGCTTGGGCCCTTGACGGATCGAGGCGGCGCCCCACACTTACAGCATGCGACTCCCCATTTCTCTCTCCGCAAGCCTCCTCGCCTTGTCCCTCTCCGTGCCCGCGCTGGCGCTGCCGGCAGGCTCCAACTCACCCAGCTGTGACGGTGAGGGCAAGGACAAGAAAGACAAGACCAGCATCGCCTGTGACGGCGAGGGCAAAGACAAGAAGGACAAGACCAGCGCCCAGCGTCTGTGCGACGGCGACGAGAAGAAGGACGACAAAAAGGATCCCGCGTCCTTTTGAGCGTCAAGGCTGCTTGGCTCGGGTTGACTCCCTGGCCTTAGACGGTCAGATTGCGCCGCGACATGGCCCGCATGGTTCAGTGTGCCCACTTGGGACAAGAGGCTGAAGGCCTCGAGAAGCCGCCTTTCAAGGGAGAGCTCGGTCAGCGTGTGTACGACACGATTTCCAAGCAGGCCTGGCGAATGTGGCTCGAGCACTCGAAGATGCTCATCAACGAGTACCGCCTCGACCTCACGAGCGAGCAGGGTCAGCGCTTGTGGATGACCGAGTGCGAGAAGTTTTTTTTCGGCGAGGGTTCCTCGGCGCCCGCGGAGTTCGTCCCCAAGGCGCACGAGTAGAGGCGCGGCGGTTCGACGAGGTGTCCCGCTTGCCCCCGCCGATGCCCTGGCGGTAATCGCCGCCCGCGGCCTTGTTTGATCCGGAACGATGCTGTTGGGCGATGCCGGCCTTTAATTGGGCTCCGCGTGGCCCGTCTGCTATACAGAGCCTCGTCCCCCGGAGATCCAGCTGACCCGGACCATGGAGCCCCCCCGGCTGCTCAGCAACCCTCCGCCCCCGGAGAGGCCGGGCCGCGTTGTGATCGTCGAACCCGCTTTGGAGCGGCGCCGGCAGCTCCGCAAGCTTCTCGCGCAGGATGCTTACGAGTGCATCCTGTTGCCCGACGGCGATGAGCTGCTGCGCGTCTGCGCGGAGTTCGAGCCAGACCTGCTGCTTCTCGCGGTGGACCTTGCCGGCAGTAGCGGCCTTGAGCTGTGCGGCGACGTCAGGGCCCTGGAAACGCAGCGCCACATCCCCGTGATGCTTCTCGCTGAAAGTGCCGACGAGTCCACCGTCGCCGCAGGATTGCTGGCGGGCGCCGACGATTTCATCTCGGACCTGAGTCGCGAGCAGGAGCTGCAGGCCCGCATCCACGTTCAACTGCGGAGCAAGCGCCTCTTCGACACCTTGCAGCGCGTGCGCAGTGAGCGGGACCTGTTGCGCCGCGACTCGCAGATCGACTCGCTGACGGGCCTGCTCAATCGTCGCTCGCTCGAGCTCTCCATCACCGAGCGCTGCAGCTCCGAGGAGCGCTTCGGTCTGTTGTTCATCGACATCGACCATTTCAAGTTGGTCAACGATCGTTATGGGCATGACATTGGTGATCGAGTGCTGACAGCGGTTGCGGCCGTGCTCAGGGCCGGGCTGCGGCCCGGAGACATGCTCGCACGCTGGGGTGGAGAAGAGTTTTTGGCGTTGATCTCCGGCGCCGGACCGGAGTCGGCGCGCCTGGTGGCCGAGCGTCTCCGCCGCCACGTCGAGGAGATGCCGCAAGTCAGCCGCGGACCGGGTCAGGTGAGCGTCAGCATCGGCACGACCGTCTTCGATCCGCAACGTGTGGAAGAAGAGGCGCCAGAGCTGTTGCGGCGGGCGGACATGGCCTTGTACGAAGCCAAGCGGTCCGGTCGCAATCGTGTGGTGCTGCTTGCAGCCGACGCGCCGTTTCCGGGAGCGCCCGACGAGGGAGCCGCGGGTATGACGCCCACGCTCGGCGCGGCGCGGGGTGTGGCCGAGGCGCGCCCGCCGGCGAGCCAATTTTCGCGTTCGCGCTGAGCGTGCATGCGCCGAAGCTCGCAGCGTGCGAGCCGGCGCGGAGTGGCGGGCCTGGACTCACATGGCAGAGTGGCCCGCGTGGCGTTCCTCGTGGCTCACACGTTGGTTGGCGATCCGAACGCGCCCAAGCTCGCGCTCCTTCTGCATGGCGTGCTCGGTGCCGGCAACAACCTGCGCAGCCTGGCTTTGAAGATCACCCGAGAGCGGCCGGACTATTGCTGCTGCCTGGTGGACCTCCGACAACACGGGGGGTCACAGGGTGCCCCGCCTCCGCACACGCTCGCCGCATGCGCTGCCGACCTGGCCGCCCTCGTCGAGCACCTCGCGAGGCCGCCGACTGCGGTAATCGGGCATTCCTTTGGCGGGAAAGTGGGCCTGCTGTATTCCTCGAAGGCAGCCGCTGAAGCTCCGCTGCCGGCCGCGCAAGTGACCTCACGCCAGGTGTGGCTGCTGGATTCCAATCCTGGCGCCCAGCAGCTCACGGCCGACCACGAGGTGTCGCGCGTGCTGGCGGCGGCCCGCGGCGTGCCCGGTCCGTTCGTGTCGCGCCAGGAAGTGGTCACCGCTCTGCTGGCTCGTGGGCTCACCTCCGGTCTCGCCAACTGGCTGGCCACCAACGTTCGTGCGGATGCGCACGGCGCCTTCGCCTGGATCTTCGACTTCGATGCGATCGCGGCGCTGCTCGCCGATTACGCCGGGGTCGACCTGTGGTCTTTGCTCGAGGCGGAGCACTCGGCCATCGAGTACCAGCTGGGGCTCGCTGAAAAGAGCGACCGCTGGACAGCGGGCGAGCGCCAGCGGATCCGACGCCTGTCGGAGCTCGGCCGTGTGCAGCTCGCCAGCGTTCCGGACGCAGGTCACTGGTTGCACGTCGACAACCCTACCTATTTGCTATCACTGCTGACCACGGGTCTGGTTTAGCGCTCGGCTCAGATAGGCGTCCCGAGCCGATGCAACTAGGATGCGTCTGCTGTGCCCACACCTCTGCCCTCGGCTCTGGCTCGACACGCCAGGCTTCCGCTCGCGCTTCTGAGCTTGCTGCTGGTGATCTGCGCCGCGACGCTGTGGGCTCCTCCAGCCGGCCGCGTGAGCTGGCTCCTGGAAGTGGGCCCTGGGTTACTGCTGGTCGGCACGTTGCTCGTGCTCTATCCGCGCCTGCCGCTGTCCCACTTCGTTTACGCGTGCGTGTTTCTGCACATGCTGGTGCTCGTCTACGGCGGGTACTACACGTATGCCGCGACGCCCTTGGGCAACTGGGCGAAGACCAGCTTCGAGCTTGGCCGCAATCATTACGATCGCGTGGGACACCTCGCGCTGGGCGTCTTCCCCGCTTTCCTGATCAAAGAAGTGTTGCTCCGCAAGACGCCGCTAGAGCGGGGCGGTTGGACCTACTTCATCAGCGTCTGCCTCGTGCTCGCGCTGGGCGCCTTCTGGGAGCTACTCGAGTGGTGGGTCACGCTCTTGGCCGCGGCGGACGTGGGTCAGGCATTTCTCGGATCACAAGGCGACGTCTGGGACGCGCAGTGGGACATGCTGCTCGCCTTGCTGGGCGCGCTCGTCGCGCTTCCTGCGCTGGGTGTGCTGCATGACCGTTCGATGGCGCGCGTGCCTGGAGCTCGCGCCGCGACTTTGCCCCGGTGAAAGGCACGTGACCACCGGCGCGAGGTCGCGATAGACTGCTCGGATGAGCGACCGCTCGGCAGATGCCTTCGTCTTCTTCGGCGCAACGGGCGATCTTGCTTACAAGAAAATATTCCCTGCCTTGCAGGCGCTCTTGCGCCGCGGTCGCCTCAACGTACCCGTGATCGGGGTGGCCCGCGAAGAGCAGGGCGTCGAGCAGCTGCGAGCCCGCGCTCACGCCAGCTTGCGCGAGCACGGGCTCGACGAGCAGGCCTGGGAGCAGCTGTCCAAGCTCCTGCGCTACGTCGGGGGTGACTACAACGACCCGGCCACGTTCGTTCGGCTGCGCGCCGAGCTCGGTACCGCTCGCGCTCCGGTGCACTACCTGGCTATTCCGCCCAGCCTCTTCGGTGTGGTGGTGCAAGGTCTCGCCACCTCCGCCTGCGCCAAAGGCGCGCGTCTCATCCTGGAGAAGCCGTTCGGGCGCGACCTCGAGTCCGCGCGGGCGCTCAACCGAACGCTGCACGAGGTCTTCGACGAGCGCTCGGTGTTCCGCATCGATCATTTCCTCGGCAAAGAGGCAGTCCAGAACCTGGTCGTGTTTCGCTTCGCGAACACGTTTCTGGAGCCAATCTGGAACCGTAACTACGTAGAAGCCGTTCAGATCACGATGGCGGAGAGCTTCGGGGTGCAGGGGCGGGGCCGATTCTACGAAGAAACGGGAGCCATTCGCGACGTCGTGCAGAATCACTTGCTCCAGGTCGTCAGTTTTCTCGCCATGGAGGCGCCCGTGCGCAGCTATGCGGAGGCCATGCGGGACGAGCAAGTGAAGGTGTTTCGCGCCATTCGACCGCTGCAGCCAGAGGAGCTGGTGCGGGGCCAGTTCCGCACTTACAAGGACGAGCCGGGGGTCGCGCCCGGATCGCAGGTGGAGACCTACGCAGCCGTGCGTTTGCACATCGATTCGTGGCGCTGGGACGGCGTGCCCTTCTTCATTCGCGCCGGTAAGTGCATGCCCACCACGGCCACGGAGGTCATCGTCGATCTAAAGCGACCACCGCTGACCAACCTGTGTCCGGGTAAGGGCAATTATCTTCGCTTCCGCCTCGGGCCGGACGTGAACATTGCGTTCGGCGCACAGGTGAAGCGGCCGGGCGGCGCCTTCGTAGGCACGCGCACCGAGCTGTCGTTCGTGAACGAAGAGACCTCCGATCACATGACGGCCTACGAACGGCTCCTGGGTGACGCGCTCGACGGCGACCCCACCTTGTTTGCTCGGCAAGACGCGGTGGAAGCGGCCTGGTCGATCGTCGAGCCAATCCTTGGCGATGTGACGCCCGTGCACACCTACGAGCCCGGCACTTGGGGCCCTCGTGAAGCGGAGCGGCTCACGAGCGCGGTTGGAGGCTGGGACGACCCTGGTCCGCAGTCGACGGCTCACACCCAAGCGCAGGCGCTGAGCCCCAGTGGGCATTGATGTTTTGCGTCGAGAGCGCTGTCGTCATGAGCTTTACCCCTTCGAGCGTGTGCTGAATCTTCGTTTCATGTCGGCTCTGCGCGTGCTCCTAGCGTTGACGTTGGCCTCGTGCAGCGACGACTCGCGGCAACCAGCGCCGGAGCTGCCGCGCACGGTGCACTTCGAGCGCCACGCGCTCAGCAGCGAGTTCCTCGCCGAGGGGGCCAACTACGGGGACTTCAACCGCGACGGAGCGGGTGACGTGGTGGCAGGGCCTTACTGGTACGAGGGTCCGAGCTTCGCGCAGCGGCATACGATCTATCCGCCGACACCTTTCGACCCCAAAGGCTACTCCGATAACTTCTTCGCCTACGTTCATGACCTCGACGGCGATGCCTGGGACGACGTGTTGGTGGTCGGATTCCCGGGGCGAGCCGCTCGCTGGTACAGAAACCCCGGCGCGGGCGGCGCACTCTGGGAGCCAAGTCAGGTGTACGCGGCGGTCGACAACGAAGCTCCCGCTTTCGTAGACGTCCTGGCAGACGGAAGGCCTCGTCTGGTGTTCAGCTCGCGAGGGCAACTAGGCTTTGCCGAGCCAGGCCCCGATCCACGTGCTGAGTGGACGTTCCGGCCTATCTCCGCCGAAGGGCCCTATCAGACCTTCACCCACGGCCTCGGCGTGGGCGACATGGACGCCGACGGCGACAACGACCTGCTCGAAGCGGGGGGCTACTGGGAGCAGCCGAGCGACGCCGCCAGCGGCGCGCTCTGGACCAAGCGAGGGCACACGTTTGGGGCTGGAGGCGCGCAGATGTTTGCCTACGACGTGGATGCTGACGGCGATCAAGACGTGGTCACCACGCTGGCTGCTCACGGCAGCGGCGTTGCGTGGTTCGAGCGCCGCACGGAAGCCGCGCAGGTGAGCTTCATTCGGCACATCGTGTCGAGCGAAGCGCCCGCGGCGGAGGCGCTGCATGAACCCCATGCCCTGGCGCTGGCCGACATCAATGGCGACGGTCTGATGGACGTGGTCGCCGGCGAACGTTTTTGGGGGCACGTCCCCGCCGGAGAACCGGACTTCGCGGCGCCCGCCCGGCTCATGTGGTTCGAGCTGCGACGAACCGCGAGCGGGGTGCAATTCGTGCCGCATCTCATCGACGCCGCCTCCGGCGTCGGGACACAGGTCGTCACCGGCGACGTCGATGGGGACGCGCGGCACGACGTCGTCGTCGCCAACAAGAAAGGCGCTTTCGTGTTCCTCCAGGCGAGCACCGTAGGCCGCTGAGACGCGGTGTGCCGCGCTTGGCGTGCGCCGCGACTGACGCCTTCACGGCCAAGGGCAAGCGGGGGCTTGGATCAATCAATCGTCTTCGGACTGGGCTCCGGCTCCTGCCTCGGCGCCGGAGCCCAGCGCGTCTTCGCTGCTGGGAGCCCCGTTGCTCAGGGCTGCAGGCTGACTCACTGGTGGATTCACGATCTCGGACACGTCCCAGGTGCCAACGGTCTCGGTTCGCCCACTGCTGCATCCTAACGGAACGGCGAGCACGAGCAGGACGAGCGCGACACGGCGAGCGCCGAGGCAACGAGGGTACTTGGTGGAGCTCACCCGCATTTACTACTTGGCGGCGCCCTGCCCTTCCACACTTATCGTCCTGCGCTCTGCGCGATGGGTGGAAGCGGCGGGCAACTCACGGGCTTGTTCTGAGCCGTGCAACATGGACTTTCACGGTGCGATCTCGAAGGGGCAGCGGGTCACTGAGAAGTGTGGAAAGGCACGAAAAGTCTCGCAAAGGCCGCTGGCTCCCGTGCTGCGGTACAAATAGCGCGAGAGCGGCAGTTCGAGCGGATGATTTACTTTTTGTATGTCACAGGTGAGTGTCTGCGCTGCCGAGCGACACTGGGACACTGTTCGGCCTCCCCGCTTCGCGGGCGTGAATGTTCGCGCAAACGGCCTATACTCAGCTCGTTCGCTCCGCTAATCGCGAGAGCGATCTCACGGTGACAAAGTGCTCAATATGCAAGCTACACACGGCAGCGCCCTCTGCTCCAGATTGCTCCCTCCAGGGATGCAGCGCTGCGAGCTAGCCCTTTCCTGCGGACACTCCCAGGTGACGTTGTGAACGGCTATCGGCGACGTGTCGGTGCGCTTGCGCTGTGCACGCTGGGCGTCTTCGCCTGCTCGTCCGGGCTCGAGGCGCCGCCGGACGGCGTCAAGAGCGGCACTTCTGGCAGCTTCGGCAACCCGGGGGTTGGTGGCAGCGTGAGCCAGGGCGGCAGCGCGCCAGCCGTGAACGGCGGTTCGGCCAACGCGGTCGGCGGAAGCTCCACGAGCACCGGAGGAGCGTCCGGTGGCGACGCAAGCGCTGGCGCGACCAGCGGTGGCGCAGCCACGGCCATGGGTGGTGCCAGCATGGGCGCCGGCTCCGGCGGATCCGCCGCAGCTGGCGCCGCTGGTGCGAGCACGGCCGGCAGTGGCGGCACGGGCGGCATCGCGGCCGGCGGTGCAGCCGGCTCAGCCCCCACGGCAGGAGCTAGCTCAGGCGGCGCAGCGGGTGCTGCTGGTGGCAGCGGTGGCGGGGCAGCCGGCGCTGGCGGCAGCGACGGCAAGATCGTGCTGTTCGACGGCAAGAACTTCGACGAGTGGCAGCCGCTCACCGGTACCGGCCCCGTCGCCTGGCGACTCGTGGCTGCTGATGCCTCGATGGAAGTGGTGCCGAACGCAGGCAACATTCGCACGAAGCGAACGTTCCAGAACGTCTTCGTGCATGCCGAGTTCAAGACCCCCATGCTGCCCGCCAACGTCACGGGTCAAGCGCGCGGCAACAGCGGCATCTTTCTCAAAGGCATGTACGAGATGCAAGTGCTCGACTCTTTCGGACGCCAACCCGAGATCGACGGAGCAGGCGCGGTTTACGGTGTGAAGGCCCCGCTCGTGAACGCCAGTACGACCTACGAAATCTGGCAGACGTACGAGATCGAGTTCAAGGCACCGACCTATGACGCATCCGGCAGGAAGCTGACCCAGGCGCGCATTCTTTCGGCGACGCTCAACGGGCAGGTCGTGCAAACCAATACCGACGTGCCGAACACGACCGCGTCCGGGCAGCCCGAGGCTCCCGGCCCGGGGCCTCTGATGCTGCAGGATCACAAGAACCAGCTGTGGTTCCGCAATATCTGGGTCATCCCGCGTCCCTGAGGGGCAGCGGCCCGGCCGGCGCCGCGCTGTGGCTCAGGGCTGCAGCGCGTGTCTGCTGGACAGTGGGCGTCTTCGTTCTGTAGTCATGTGCAGCAGAACGAGGCGAGGGATCCGACCGATCGGTCCGCTAAGGCGGTCCGCCGTTAAGAGGACCGCACTTCAATTCAAGGGAGCGTAGAGTGAAACGACAGCTGGTGACGTTCTTGGGGTGGCTGACGATGGCGTGTTGCCTGTTGGCGTGTCTCGGCTGTCAAAAGCAACAGCCGCAGAGCGAGCAGCAGAAGACGGGCTCGCCGGCCGCGAGACGAACACTCACGATCTGGTGGGCGCAATGGGCACCGGCTGACGGCCTGCAGCAGCTTGCGAGCGAGTTCGGCCAGAACGAGAACGTCGACGTCAAGGTGCACCAGATCCCGTGGTCCAGCTTTCAGGATCAGGTGTTCCAGGAGTTCGGAAAGACGAATACGAGCTTCGACATCGTGGTCGGCGACAGCCAGTGGCTGGGGCGCGGAGCCACGAAGAAGCTGTATCTCGACCTGAGCGCCTGGCTGCCGACGGCGACCGATCTCAACAGCCTGCATCCGCTCGCTTTGAAGTACCTTGCGGCCTACCCGAGCGGCTCTGATCGGTACTATGCCGCGCCCGCGGAAACTGACGCCATGGGCTGGGCCTACCGCAAGGATTGGTTCGAGGACGCCGGGGAGCGAGCGGCGTTCGAGAAGAAGTATGGCAAGCCGCTGGCGGTCCCCGAGACCTGGGACGACGTGCGCAACGCAGCCGAATTTTTTACGCGGCCTGACAAGAAGCAGTACGGCGCGGCGCTCGTCACGGGGCGCGGTTACGACGACATCGTGATGGGTTTTCAGCAGGTGCTGTATGCGTTCGGCGGCTCATGGGGCGATTCGAAGACCTTGAAGGTGAAAGGCACGCTCGACTCCGCCGACGCCGTCAAGGCGCTCGAGTTTCATAAGGCGCTGTTGAAGTACTCGCCGCCGGGCGGTAGCAAGCTGGGATATGGCGAGGCGCTGGAACCGTTCGTCAATCAGTCGACCGCGATGTTGATGAACTACTTCGCTTTCTTTCCCGACCTCGCCAAGAAGATGGGCGACAAGGTCGGCTTCTTTGCGATGCCGAGGCACGGGGAGCGCCGCTTCGCCAGCCTGGGTGGCCAGGGATTCTCGGTTTCCACCAAGGTGGAGCCGGCGCAACAAGAGCTCGCGAAGAAGTTCATCGCCTGGTTTCTGCAGACCGAAACCCAGAAGAAATGGGTGCAGAAGCCCGGAGGTTTCACGGCTAACGCCGCCATCTTGAAGAGCGACGAGTTCAAGCAGCAGAGCCCCTACAACGCCGCCTTCGCTCAATCGATGGACATCGTTCAGGACTTCTGGAACGTGCCCGTCTACAACGAGCTCATTGCCTCCACGGCGCAGAAGCTCGGTCAGGCGCTCGACGGCCAGAAGACAGCACAGCAAGCGCTGTCCGAGATGGCCGTCGAGCACGAGCAGATTCTGGCGCCCTGAGCCAGCTGAGCGACAGTCGATCGGATGAGCAGCAATCAACAAAGCGCCCGGCGCATGGGCATGGCGTTCGTCGCGCCCGCCCTGTTGCTGCTGCTCGGGATGAACCTGTTCCCCCTATTGTTCAACATCTACCTGAGCTTCACCGACGCCGATCTGTCGGGCGGTGCAGTGGAGGCGGTCGGCGCTCGCAACTACACCGTTTTGTTCAGCCAAGCGCGTTACGCCAACGCGCTCTCCACTACGGCCTTGTTCGTGTTGCTGTCCGTTGGCAGCGAGCTCGTTCTGGGTTTCGCGCTGGCGCTGGTGTTGAAAGATCCAGTGCCCGGCAAGCCGCTCATTCTCACCGTCCTGCTGGTGCCGATGATGCTGTGCCCAGTGGTCATGTCGCTGTTCTGGAACCTCATCCTGAACGGGCACTATGGCGTCTTGAACCAGGGCTTGGCCTGGCTTCACCTTCCACAGCCTCAGTGGCTCACCGACGACGACCTCAAGCTCGCGTCCATTTTGATGGTGGACATCTGGATGTGGACGCCGTTCATGATGTTGATCGCGCTCGCCGGACTGAACGCCATTCCGAAGTACATCTACGAAGCCGCGGAGATCGATCGCGCCAGTCGCTGGATGGTTTTCCGGACCATCACGCTGCCGATGTGTGCCCCCCTGCTGGGGCTGGCGGTGTTGCTGCGAGCGACCGACGCGCTCAAACAATTCGATCTGGTGATGGCGATCACCGGGCCCAATGATCTCACCACGCAAACCCTGTCGGCGCGCCTCTATCAGGTCGTCTTTCGCGACTACAAGGTGGGCCTCGGCTCCGCCTACGGGGTCGTGATTCTGGTCGCGGTCATCGCCGTCGCCACGCTGTTCGTGCGTTACATCGACCGGCTGAATCAGCGCCAGGGAAGGCTTCAGGCCTAGCGTATGAAGTTTTTTCGCGCCTTGATCCTGGTCCCGTACTTCGTGCTGGCGACGCTGCCCTTGCTTTGGCTCGGGCTCACGTCGGTCAAGACGTACGACGACAGCATCAGCTCGCGAGCCAAGCTCGTCCCGTGGCTGAGCTCGAGCGATGCCGGGGGGCCAGACTCCGTCGCGTTCGCAGCCAGCTTCGACGCCTATCGCAATCTGTCGAAGCCGGTCGCGGGCACGCCCAACGATTTTTACCATTATCTCGGCAACAGCATCGTCATCAGCCTGCTCTCGACCTTGGCCGCGGTGTGCTTCGGGACCTTGTGCGCCTATGGTTTCTCGCGATTTCGGGTGCCGGGCTCCAAGGATTGGCTGTTCTTCATCCTCTCTACCCGCTTCTTGCCGCCGCTCGCGGTTGTCGTTCCGGTGCTGGTGATGTACCGCTGGTTCGAGCTCGAGAGCACTCACCTGGGACTGATTCTGCTCTACACGAGCTTCAACCTTTCACTCGCCGTCTGGCTGATGAAGGGATTCGTGGACGAGATCCCGCGCGCGTTCGAGGAGGCAGCACTCGTGGACGGCTATTCACGAATGCGCACCTTCTTCCGGGTCATCGTGCCTCAGGCTGCTACGGGCATGGCGGTCACCGCGGTGTTCTGCCTGATCGCGTCCTGGAACGAATTTGCATTCGCAATGACGCTGAACAACAACCAGGCCAAGACAGTCCCGGTTTACTTCGCGGGTTTGCAGGGCAACATCGAAGGGGTTCCATGGCCGCAGATCGCAGCCGGCATGGTGATCTTCGTTGCGCCCATCGTGCTGTTCACGGTGCTGGTTCGGCGGCATCTGCTGCGGGGAGTGACCTTTGGTACGATCAAGCAGTGAAAGCGTCACCCGCACGCTGGTGCTCCTCGATCGCAGCGCTCTCGTCGGCCTGACCATCGGCATGACCCTGTACGTGCTGCCGTTCTGGGAGGAAGGTCGACTGCGCTGGGCCTTCTGGCTCACGTTGTTCTCCACTGTGTTGCACGTCTACACGTCGCACCGGCGTGGGAGCGCAGAATGAGCTTTCTGTCCCTGCAGAAGCTAGAAAAGACCTACGCCGACGGCACGCGTGCCGTGCGGGGCATCGACCTCGGTGTCGCCGAGGGCGAGCTCATCGTCCTGCTCGGTCCTTCCGGGTGTGGCAAGACCACGACCTTGCGCATGCTGGCCGGCTTGGAGCTGGCCACCTCGGGAACCATTCAGCTGGGCGGGAGGGACGTGACCGCGCTTCGGCCCTCGGAGCGCGACGTAGGGATGGTGTTCCAGTTCTACGCGCTCTATCCGCATTTGAGCGTGCGCGACAACATTGCCTTTCCGCTGCGGGCAGCCGGTGTAGCCGCTGCCGAGGTCCAGTCCCGGGTGGAAGCCGTGGCCGACAGCATGCAGCTCCGCGCGCTGCTCGCGGCCTATCCCAGGCAGCTCGCGGGAGGGGATCAGCAGAAGGTATCGCTGGCACGGGCCATCGTGCGAAGACCCGTCCTCTATCTCATGGACGAGCCACTCGGTACCCTCGATGCGAGTCAACGGCTGGCCATGCGCGAGCTGATCCGCAGCACGCAGCTGGCTTCCAGGGTCACCACGCTTTACGTCACGCACGACCAGGAGGAGGCGATGAGCCTGGCCGATCGCATCGTGGTGATGGAGGGCGGTCACATCCGACAAGTCGGGACGCCCGAGCAGATCTACGATAGGCCAGCGGATCTGTTCGTTGCGGGCTTCGTCGGCAGCCCCGGGATGAACTTCATCCGCGGCGCCGTGGGAAGCCAGCAAAGCAGCCCGCGTTTCGTTTCGGAGCAGGGCGGGCTCGGCTTCGATGTGCCAGCGAGCTCACGCCCGGGGCCCGCCACCCTGGGCATTCGCTGCGAGCACGTTCATGCCGATCCAGCCGGAGAGCTGCAGGGACGCGTGCTGACCGAGGAGTATCTGGGTACCGGACGCAACGTCCACGTGCACACCGCGTGCGGGCGGCTGATCGTGCGCAGCGATGCCGCCTTGCCATTCGAGCGTGGGGCAGAGCTGCGACTGCGTTTCGACCCTGCGCACGTCCGCGTCTTCGACGGCGTTCGGGAGGAGCGAGCTTGAACGCTGCGCATCCGAGCTCGTCCGCGGCCGGCGCCAGCGTCGCGCCGCAGGTGACCCCATTCCTGCAGGTGAGCGGCCTCTCGAAGCGCCTCGGCCGAGCACAAGCTTTGCTCGACGTGGAGCTCACGGCGCACGCCGACGAGTTGCTGGTCGTCCTCGGTCCCACGGGCGCCGGCAAGACCACCTTGCTGCGCACCTTGGCAGGGCTGGAGGAGCCGGACACGGGCTCAATCAGGATGGCGGGGCGCGAGGTGACGGGGCTCGAGCCGGCACAGCGCGATGTGGCCTTGGTGTTCCAGAATTTCTCGCTCTACCCGCGCTGGACGGTCCGCAAGAACCTGGAGTTTCCGCTGCGCGCACCGGGCCGCAATCTCGACGAGGCGGAGGTCGGGCGCCGCGTCAGCTGGGCCTCCGAGCTCCTGCACATCACGCGCTATCTCGATCGCGAGGCCTCCCGGCTATCCGGCGGCGAGATGCAACGTGTGGCGATCGGTCGCGCCATCGTGCGCCGCCCGCGGCTGTTCTTGATGGATGAACCGCTCACGAATCTGGACGCCAAGCTGCGCGAAGCGCTGCGCGTCGAGCTCGTGGAGCTGCGCCGCGAGCTGAAGACGCCGCTGATCTTCGTCACGCACGATCAGGCGGAGGCTCTCTCCATGGGCGACCGCATCGTCGTGCTTTCCGAAGGACGCGTTTTGCAAACGGGCACCCCGCGGGAAGTGTACGAGCGGCCATGCTCGCCGGTGGTTGCTCTGCAGCTGGGGCAGCCCGCGATCAATCTGATCCCGGTGCGGCGTGTCGCGGGCCAATGGCTGACGTCCGACGGCATGCCGCTGATGAGCGCCGCGGATGCGAGCGGAGCCGCCGAGCGTTTGCTGGGCATTCGTCCCGAAAACATCACACCGACCCAGGACGATGGTCAGTACCCAGCCGTCGTGCAGCTGGTCGAGTACATCGGTCCCACGACGACCTTGCTGGTCCAGTGGGGCACGTCTCGGCTGCACGTCGTGATCCCGCGGCGCGGTGCCTTTCGCGTGGGCGACCGCATCCGCCTGCACGTGAACCCCGACCGAGCCGTGTTTTTCTGACCCGACGTCGCATGAGTGTTGCCACCTACCTGCAAGGAGAATCCGCATGACCGCGCGAGCCTTCGAACCGAAGTTCATGAAGATGAGTGTGTTGACGGCTGCGCTCCAGGAGCTAACGCCGCGCAGCGTTCGGGACGCCGATCCGGACCGCGCCATCGAGGACTGGCTGGCGTTTGCCAAGGAGCTCGACTGCCCGAACATTCAAGTCTCGGCGGCGCTGCATCCGAGCGAGAGCGACGTGCCGCCCGAGGCCATGCTGGACCCGGTCGCGAACACGCTGGACCTGCGCCAGCCATTCGACGAAGCTCGCGCCAAGCGCGTGCTCTCGGCGACGGATGCCACGGGCATCGGCATCACCGACATCGCATTCTTCGACAACTTGCTGCATGAAGACGGCGAGCTTCGCAAAAAGAAGCACGATTTCGTACTGCGCATCCTCGACGCGGCAGCGCTGCTGGGCGTCAAGGCAATCTGCGGATTCATCGGCCGCAATCAACAATTGTCCATGGACGGCAACCTGGCCTTCTTCGAGCAGGTGTTCATTCCATTGCTCAGGGAAGCCAAGGCACGCTCCGTCGAGTTTCGGCTTGAGCAGTGCCCGATGCCGGGCTGGACCATCGGCGACAACTTCCACAACAACATCGGCTACACGGCAGCGATGTGGATCGCTCTGCATCGCATCTGCGAAAAGCACGGCGTCGGCGACCAGCTCCGCATCCACTACGATCCGTCCCACGCGATCCTCATGGGTCAGGATACACGCTCGATCTTTCAGTACCTGAAAGACACGGGCTACGACTTCTTGATCGCCGGCTTTCACGTCAAGGGGCAGGTCATCGATGCCAAGGGCGTGGCCGCCTGGGGTTACGGCGGTCAAACGGCGGAGCGTGGCGACTGGAAGAACGGCGAGCCATCCAAGGACCCGGCGGATCATCTCAACGCGTGGAAGAAGCAAACGGTGCTCTGCGAGCACGAGCTACCCGGCACCGCCAAACACGATCCGCTCGCGTACCTGCAGAATCGCAGCGTCGACTGGCTCGACCATCAGCTTGCAGCACGCGAGCTGTTGAAGCTGGACGTGGCCGAGACCGCGCTGGTGATCGAGCACGAGTATCCGCGTGCCCGCAGTCAAGACAAGGAGCTCCTGCGGCCCATCTTGAAGGGGTCGATCGCTTTCGCTCGCAAGATCGACGAGGCCGCCGCTTGCATGCATGCGCTGCATCACGAGGTATTGCCCGCTCAAGACATCCCCGTGCAAGGGCGCGGACGTGTCGCCTACTGGACCTAGCGCCGAGCGCTTTCAGGAGATCGGGAGATGGCAAAACGCAAGCTGAACGTAGCTATGATCGGCTACGACTTCATGGGTCGCACGCACTCCAACGCGTGGCGGCAAGTGACGCGCTTTTTCGAGGACATCCCCTTCGAGCCCGTGTTGAAGGTCGTGGTGGGTCGCACCGAAACCAAAGTCAAAGAGGCCAGCGAGCGTCTCGGCTTCGAGGAGTACGCAACGAGCTGGCAAGAGGTGATCGCACGCGGGGACATCGACATCATCGATATTTGCACGCCGGGCGATTCTCACGCCGCCATCGCGGTCGCGGCTGCCGAAGCCAGCAAGGCCATACTCTGCGAGAAGCCACTGGCAAACACCGTCGGGGAGGCGGAGCAGATGCTCGCGGCCGCCCAGAAGGCCAACGTGGTCCACATGCTCTGCCACAATTACCGCCGCTGTCCGGCTGTGACGCTAGCCAAGCGCATCATCGACGAGGGACAGCTGGGTGACATCCGCCATTACCGAGGTGTCTACTTGCAGGACTGGATCGTGGATCCGAAGTTCCCGCGGGTATGGCGGCTGGAAAGGGCACGCGCCGGTTCGGGCTCACTCGGTGACATCCTGTCGCACACCATGGATCTCTCGCGCTACCTGGTGGGTGAGCCCGTCGAGGTGTCGGGCCTGCTCGAGACGTTCGTGCGCGAGCGGCCGCTGCCAGACGACCCGAGCAAGCTGGGACCGGTGGACGTCGACGATTCGGCGCAGGCGCTGGTGAAATTCGCCAACGGAGCGCTCGGGTACTATGAGGGCAGTCGCTTTGCGCCGGGCCGCAAGAATTACAATCGTCTCGAGATCAACGGCTCGAAGGGCAGCCTGGTCTGGGATCTCGAACGCATGAACGAGCTCGAGCTGTATACGGAAGCAGGCGCGCTCAGCGGGTTTCGCACCATCTCCGTCACCGACGGGCAGCACCCTTACATCGCTGCCTGGTGGCCCCCCGGCCACATTATCGGCTACGAGCACTCGTTCACGCACACGGTGTACGACTTTCTCCACGCCATCGCTGCCGGAAAGTCGCCGGCGCCGAACTTCGAAGACGGCGTCAAAAATCAGCGCGTGCTCGATGCCATCGAGCGTTCTTCCGCGACGCGTCAATGGACGCGCGTCACATGATATCCGGTCCAGTGGAAAGCAAGCAGCGCATGACGAGTGGAATGAAACCGCTGGCGATAAGCGCCGGCACCGTGTTGGCACTCACGTTGCTGAGCCCCAGCCCTGCAGCCGCGGACATCCCCGTTGCCGTGACGGACGGCTGGCAGCTGAGCACGGATGGGCGAGTGAACGC
>DASQDA010000672.1:0-3140 GCA_035634435.1 Polyangiaceae bacterium | reverse complement strand
CGGCCCCATTGCCGAGGGCGGCGCTACGTCGGTGCTCGAGGAGTATTGCGACCGTGTCTGTACTGTCGGCCTGCACCTCTGCCGCGAGGCGACGATCGAGAACTGCCAGGACGGCCTTTGCTTCGGGGGCTTTGCGGCCTTCGATGATTCTGAAGCCTGTCAGAACCAGTTCTACCTGCTCGGCCGCTGTGTAGCGGAGGAGCAAGGTGCAGCGGTGGAGTGTTCGGCCAGCGGAACCCAAGCCGGCGTCGGGTACCTGGACCCGGGGGCCTGTTCCGTCGAGTTCAACGAGTACCTGGTGATGTGCGGGCCCACGTAGCCCCCCCCTCAGTCTGCCTCAGCCCTTCTTGGGACGAGGCAGACTGAACTCTTCGAGTCGGTTGATCAGCGTGCGCCGCGACACTCCAAGTAGCTTCGCGGCGCGCGTCTGATTGCCGCCGCAGGTCTTGAGGGCTTTCATCACGCGGTCACACTCCGCGTCGCGGTCGACGAGACCACCGCGAACCGGCTGGTCGAAAACGCGAGTATCGGCCTCGAACTCGTCGGCGGCGTCGGCGAGCTCTGCCGCTGGGTCGTCGTCGACGCTCATCGGCTCGAGCAAGATGTGCTCACACTGAATGACCGCGTCATTCGACAACAGCACCGCCCGCTCCATCACGTTGCGCAGCTCTCGCACGTTGCCGGGCCAGGCATAGTTGTAGAGCATCTCGATGGCTGCCTCGGTCAGCAGCGGCTCGTGTTGCGCCGAGCGCCGGCAAAACTCGCGCAGAAAGAAGCGCGCGAGCGGCTCGATCTCCGCGCGACGCTGGCGCAGCGGCGGCAGGCGCACCACCAGACCACTGATGCGGTAGTAGAGGTCACCGCGAAAGCGACCGGCGCGCACCTCACGCCCGAGATCGCGATTCGTGGCCGTCACGAAACGCACGTCGATGTGCCGCGACTTCGTAGCGCCCAGACGGATCACCGTGCGTTCTTCCAGGACCCGCAGCAGCTTGGCTTGCGTGCCCAGCGGCAGCTCACCAATCTCGTCCAGAAACACCGTGCCCTTGTCGGTCGACTCGAGCAGACCGGCTTTGGCCGCATGCGCACCCGTGAAGGCGCCGCGCTCGTGACCGAAGAGCTCACCCTCGAGCAGGCTCTCGGGCAGCGCGGCGCAGTTCAAGCGCAGGAATGGATGGCGCGCGCGCGGTGAGCGGCGGTGAATGGTCTCGGCCATCACTTCCTTGCCGACGCCGGTCTCGCCCAGCACGAGCACCGAGATGTCACTGCCGGCGGCGCGGGTTGCAAGCTCGTAAACGCGCAGCATTTCCGCGTCGACGAGCACCGAGGGGCCATCTGCAGGCTCGCTGAGCTTGGCCGCGGGTGTGCTGTTCCTGCCTTTGCGCTGCAGCACGACCACGACAGCTCCCACCCGCAGCACGTCGCCCGCCGCGATGCGCGTGGGCTGACCGGGCACCAGGCGCTGGTGAGCCCCCGAATCCGTCTCGTCGCGTGCTTCGCGCTCGCTGGAGTTTCGGACCAGCGTCGTGCCGTTGGCACTCTCCAGGTCCTCCACTTGCACCTCGTCGCCGACGTGTAGGCGAGCGTGAAGACGTGAGACGGACGGATCGTCCACCTGGATCGCATTGTCGACGCCGCGCCCGATGCCCACGATGCTACCGGAGGTCAGGGGATAGGCCCGCGACTGCTGGCGCGTGTAAACGATGAGCTCGAAGCGTGATTTGGGAGCGGGTGGGCGTTGCGTGGCGAGTTGCGTCATCGATTTTTGAGGCTGCCGAAGGCGGCAGTGCCGCGGCGAAAAGAGGGAAACGAGAGTGGCAGAAAGTGCGCAACCGGTCAGGCGTGCGATGCACGTTTCACGCCTGCGGCAGGCTTCGGCATCGGGCGGGACGCCACCGGGGAACGCATGACAGTTCAGTGGCGGCGCCGTGCCTCGTTTTTGACATGCTCGACACGAAACGGAAGAGCGTGCGCGCTGCGCCCGTCATGCTTCTAAGATACACGACTCGTGCAAGTGCGCATGCACAATTCGCTCGTCGATCGCGAAACCACGCGAGCACCGACGCGCCCCCGCTGGTGCACAACTCCGCACATCGGCATTCATTCGAACTCCGCAGCTTCGCTGTGTGACGCGATGTTCAGCGCGCGCGCGGCGTCACGCGCATCCAGCTGCGACAGCGCTGTGATTTGTCCCAGTTCGGCGGCGCCCATATCCCACTTCTCCCCTCCACCGATCACCAACGTAGCCATACGGCGACTCCATGGTTGGAAACAAAGGTGTGGCGAGCCTCACCAGGCTCGGTTAACTTCGATGAAGGATGGATACAAGCGGGGCCAAGAAGGACGAGCAATCCGACAGCTCGTCTGGCAACAGTGAGGTCTCGTCCGTCGCTTCGCGCGCCGTTCGTCCTTCGGACGTCACGGACGCACCGCGCGCGCTCGCCGGCAAGACCATCGGCCGCTATCGACTGCTGTATCCAATCGCCGCCGGCGGCATGGCTCAGGTCTGGGCAGCCAGACCCGAAGGCGGCGGGCTCAATCGCACGGTTGCCATCAAGCTCGTGCGCCCCGAGTACGCCGCGGACGAAGAGTACTCACGCATGTTCATCGACGAAGCCATGGTGGCCTCGTCGATCCACCATCCCAACGTGTGTGAGATCTACGAGCTCGGTCGCGACGGTGATTTGCTGTTCATGGTGCTCGAGTGGGTCGCCGGCGATTCGTTGAGCGGCATCGTTCAGCGCGGGGCCGAGCTGCAGCCGCTGCCCGACGAGATCGCCGCACGCATCGCTGCAGAAGCGTGCGCTGGTCTGCACGCCGCGCACGAAGCCACTGGGCCTGACGGCAACCCACTGCGAATCGTGCACCGTGACGTCTCTCCACCGAACATCCTCGTGTCGCTGAACGGACACGTGAAGGTCAGCGACTTCGGCATCGCCAAGGCGGCGCACCAGCTGCACTCGCGCACTCGGACGGGGGAGATCAAGGGCAAGTTCGCTTATATTCCCCCCGAGCAGATCCTCGGTCGCGGCGTCGATCGACGCGCGGACGTCTACGCGATGGGCTGCGTGTTGTACGTGGCAAGCCTCGGCTTGCGGCCCTTCGGCGGTGGCGCGACCGCGCTCGGCAAGATCGTGCAG
>DASQDA010000671.1:0-2946 GCA_035634435.1 Polyangiaceae bacterium | reverse complement strand
GGAGCCATACAGATCGGCGCTCCCGCCAATCAGCAGCGGCGTCGCCTTGGCCAAGGGTTGCAGCACGTCCTGACCCGCCTTGCGCGTCGCAACCTTCGTGTCACTGCCAAACTCGGGGATGCTCGCGAAGAGCTCCTCGACGGACGATGTCTTGCGGGCCGTGTCCTGGGCCACGGTGTGTGAGTAGGCGCGACTCACCGCGAGCTGCTCGGCGAGCTCGGGATTCGCCGCTTTCCAGGCTTCGAAGCGCCGCACCCAGCTGGTGTACGCGGAGCTCAGCGCCGAGCGATGCTCTGCGAAGTAAGCCTTCACCTCGTCCCCGACATAGAAGGTTTCCTTGGGCAGGCCGAGACCGGCGCGCGCAGACTCGGCAAACTTGGCGCCGCCTTCGCCGTGCGCTTTTTGCGTGCCAGCGACCTCCGGTATGCCTTTGCCGATCAGCGTCTTGGCGATGATGAGGTGAGGCTTGCCGCTCTGACCCTGGCGCGCGCGCTCGAGGGCCCCATACACCGCCTCCATGTCATGGCCGTCGACGGTGACCACGTCGAACCCGAGCGCTTCGAAGCGCTTGGCCGTGTCGTCGCTCTGCGTCTCTTTTGCCATGGCGTCCAAGGTCACGGCGTTGGCGTCGTAGATGACGATGAGGTTGTCGAGCTGCTGGTGCCCCGCGAAGTGCAAGGCTTCGATGGCGACGCCCTCTTGCATGCAGCCGTCGCCCGCCAGGCAGATGACACGGTGATCCAAGATGGCATGCTCGGCGGTGTTGAAGCGCGCCTCGGCCATCTTGGCCGACACGGCCATTCCCACGGCGTTGGCCACGCCTTGCCCGAGCGGGCCGGTCGTCGTTTCCACGCCGTTGGGCGCGTGTGACAGCTCGGGGTGGCCCGGGGTCTTCGAATGCAACTTGCGAAAGCGCTTCAGCTCCTCGAGCGTCGCATCCGAGTAGCCTGCAAGGTGCAGCCACGCGTACAGGAACATGGAGCCGTGACCGGCGGAGAGAACGAAGCGATCGCGGTTCAACCACCCCGGCTGTTCGGGACAGTATCGCAGTGATTGTCCGAAGAGGACGGCACCAATCTCCGCGCACCCGAGCGGTAATCCCAGGTGCCCGCTTTGGCAGGCAGTGACGGCATCAATGGCGAGCCCGCGGGCGATTGTCGCCGCTTTCGCGAGCACTTCCAGCGGAAGTTTTGTCATGTTGGGGCCGAGCCTCGCACAGGGCGCCCAGTCGAGCAACGCACGACGCAGCCCTTGCCTGGAGGGCCCAAATCAGGCCTTTGCTTGCAGGGCTGCCGGTGAGGGGGGACACTCGGGCCGTCGCAGCGACCTCACCTCTTCTTCCGATGCCTTCCAAGCCGCTCCACTCCCTGATCCAGGAGCGCTCCCAAGACATCGTGGAGCGCTTCGTGGACAGCGTGCGTGAACACGAGCTGCCGGCGCGGCCCATGTCACGGGCGGAGATCATCGACCATCTCCACCTTTATCTGGCCGAGCTGGTGAAGGCGCTGCGCCACGACGAGCAGGGTGGGTCCGAACAGGCGTTTCACACGGCTGCAGAGCATGGCCTGCATCGCTGGACCAGCGGCTACTCGCTCCAGGGTGTGATCGGCGAGTACGGGTTGTTACGCGAGATCATCCTGGACATCGGCGAACAGCACGAGCACACGCCTGGCCTCCGAGAGATCCGCGCGCTCGAACGCTTTCTGACGCGAGGCATCTCCGACTCGACCGCGACCTTCGTTCAAAGCAGCCACCAGCAGATCGAAGATGCCTTGGCAGCAGCCCATCGCGGCCTGCAGGCGCGCGACGAGGTGCTTGCCATCGTTTCGCACGACCTGAAGAACCCACTCAGTATCATCAACGGCAATGTCGAAGTGCTGATGAGTGAGCTCGCCCGCTCCGACTCCAATGCGGGGCGGGAGCGTCTGCAGCGTCGCCTGACGGCCATCCAGCGCGCGTCGCGCCGCATGGACCGGCTGATTACTGACCTCCTCGATCTGGCTCGGCTGAAAGGCGGCGAGTTTCAGCTGCATCCTGCGGAGGTTAGCAGCGCTGTCCTGGTCCGGGAGCTCTGCGAGGAGAGCTCGAGCCTGGCCGAGGAACGTGCTGTTCGCTTCACCGTGGACATGGAGCAGGAGGCGGTGCTGCACTGCGACCAGGATCGCATCCTGCAGGTGTTGCAGAACCTCGTCGGCAACGCACTCAAGTTTACGCCTTCTGGCGGCGCGGTGGTGTTGAAGGTGCGCTGTGCGGAGTGCGATTGCAGCTTCGAGGTGGTCGATAGCGGACCCGGCATTCCTGCCGAGCGGCTGCCCTACTTGTTCAATCGCTTTTGGCAGGCACCCGACACTGCTTGGAAGGGCAGCGGCCTCGGGCTGGCCATCGCCAAAGGTTTCGTCGAGCTGCACGGTGGCTCGATCTGGGTGGAGAGCGTCGTCGGTCAAGGCTCCACGTTCGGCTTCAAGCTGCCACGCCAGCTGCCGCAGGAAGCGGCAGTAGCGGCTCCGGAGAGTGGCGTGGAGCTCAGGGCGGCGGCGCCTATCAGAAGCTCAGCCCGTACTCCGAACGCCTGAGCGCGGCAGCCAAACGGCGAACGTGGTGCCCTCGCCAGGGCTGGAGGAAACGTCGATGCGGCCCCCGTGAGCGTGGGCGATCTGCGAGCTAATGAAGAGCCCGAGCCCCAGTCCTCGAGCCCTGTCCCGGCGGCGCTCAGACGCTGACATTGCCTCGAACAGATGGGGGATGAGCTCAGCCGGAATGACCCCGGCGTTGTGCACCTCGACACGCACGACCAGCGGATCGTCCGTGTGAATGCGCACGTCGATACCCTGCTCGGGTGTCCCGTGTTGCACCGCGTTGCCGAGTAGATTGGACAAAACCTGACTGAGGCGGTCCTCGTCCCAATTGCCCTCGGCGTTCGCGACCGGCACGAAGCGGATGCTCCAC
>DASQDA010000670.1:0-2178 GCA_035634435.1 Polyangiaceae bacterium | reverse complement strand
GCCATGAAGCTACCGCAACAGTGGCTTAAGCCGCCCGGCTCCCTGCTCATCGCGCTGTTCCTGCTGACATTGGGATCGGTATCCGCCCTCGCGTGGTTCGGATGGCGCTTCGTCGAACAGGAGCGTCTAGTGGAAGGCCAGCGCGCCCAGCAGCGCCTCGAAGAAACCGCCGACGTTCTCGCCACGCAGCTCAGAGCCTCGCTCGCCGAATCCGCGAACCGCTTGACCGACGACGGCTCCATCACCACCTATCCTCCAGGACCCCTGCTGTATCTGCCTTCGGACAACGCGGCCATCGAAGCGCCCGCGGCCTTCGCCGGACCCGAGCTGTTCGAGTTCGTGCAGCACCAGCCGGCCGAAGCGATCCGGGCCTATCAACGCCTCGTCGACACCTCATCCGATCCGGCCATCCGCGCCGGAGCGCTACTCCGTCTCGCCCGCGTTACCAAGTCCCGAGCCGTTTGGCAAAGGCTGGCGTACGGGCCGACATCGAACGTAATCGACTCGGGCATCTCGATCCAGATCGCCGCCTTACTGGAACTCGGCGATACATCGACTCTTCTCGATGGGCTTCGCAAAGGACGATGGCGTCTCTCGCGCGGCCAGTTCGAGTTCTATTGGAGTAAAGCCACTAAGACCGAGGAGCCGCCCGCCGGCGCCGTCGCCCTATCCGAGGCAGCCGCTCGCGCCATGCAACTGGTCTCCGCGCCCGACATGCCGGCGCGCGGGCACGACATTGTATGGGCTGCCTCGAAACCCTGGCTCGTGCTGTGGCGGGGCCGCTCGCTGCTCCTCGCTGACCCCGAGCAGTGGCTGAAGCAAACAGCCACTCCCGCTAACCTGCGTTACGCGCTCATCGATAGCCAAGGCCGCACCATTGCAGGCGAGCGCACCGCTCCGGCCACCGGCCGCGCGGCCATTCGCCCTGCGGCCGAGACTCAATTGCCGTGGACCATCTACGCGGCATCCGTCGCGCCCACCAGCGCCGCCACACTTCTCGTGCAGCAGCGCTACCTGTTGTCAGGCATCGGCGTCATGGTGCTGTTCCTCGTGTTGGGCACGTACTTCGTCGCGCGGGCCATCCGCAAGGAGGCCGAGGTCTCCCGCATGCAAGCCGACTTCGTCTCCTCCGTCTCGCACGAGTTCCGCTCGCCCCTCACCAGCATGCGCCAGCTCTCGGAAATCCTGGCGCAAGGCCGCGTGCCGAACGAGCAGCGCCGGCAGCTCTACTACGACACGCTGGTCCGCGAAACCACTCGACTGCAGCGCGTCGTCGAAGCCTTCGGCAAGCGCAGCTATCAGTTTGAGCCGCTCGATGTGGCATCGATCATCCGCAACGCAGTAGCCGACTTCAACTCCGCTCGCGCGATCGAACTGCACGAGCCCCAAGTCGCCTGCACCGTGGACGGCGATGGCGAAGCGATCGCGGTGGCTCTCCGCAATCTGCTCGACAACGCAATCAAGTACTCGCCTGAGTCCGAGCCCGTCATACTCGAATGGCGCCGCCAGAACGGCCACGTCGCCATAGCCGTGCATGATCACGGACCGGGCGTAGCCGAGAGCGAGCAGCGAGCCATCTTCCAGCGCTTCGTGCGGGGAACCGCGGCCGCGGCGCGCAACGTCAAAGGCTCAGGCCTCGGGCTCGCAATGGTGAGGGACATCGTCGCCGCTCATAAAGGTCAAGTGACGCTCACAAGTAAGCCGGGCGAAGGAAGCACCTTCACCTTGCTGCTGCCGGCCGCGGAGCACGCCCTATGACGCGCATCCTGATCGCTGAAGATGAGACCAGCATCGCGCTCGGTCTCGAAGACGATCTGACGATGGAAGGCTATCAGGTGGAGGTCGCGGGCGATGGCCTCACCGCTGCCCGACGCGCGCGCGAAACGCCGTTCGACCTCGTCATCCTCGACGTGATGCTTCCCGGCAAGGACGGCTTCGAAGTGTGCCGCGAGCTGCGCCGCTCGGGACTGACCACGCCAATCCTCATGTTGACGGCGCGCACGCAGGAAGCCGAGAAGGTGCTCGGCTTGGAGCTTGGCGCGGACGACTACGTTACCAAGCCGTTCGGCACGCGCGAACTCCGAGCCCGCATCCGCGCGCTACTGCGTCGTGGCAGTGCCCCGTCTCGCGAGGTCTATGTCTTCGGCGATGTCGAGATCGACTTCCAGCGCGCCGAGA
>DASQDA010000669.1:0-4677 GCA_035634435.1 Polyangiaceae bacterium | reverse complement strand
GGGCCGGCCGTGCGCAGGAGGCGCAGCTGTCGAGGAGTCCGCTGCAGGGAGCCAGGGTCGGTACAATCAGGCCCCGATCCTGCACCGGGCGTGGCAGCCACCCGCTGCAAGTCGCAACGACGGTGGCGCTCCAAGACTCTCCAACGTCGCATGTTTCGCCACATAGCTGCAGGATAACGGAGCTTCCCTGGCAGCGCGAGGCGACGCGCGCGCGCCGCCCAGCAGAACACCTGCAAACGGGCGGGAATGTGCACCATCTTCCGCTCGGGGGTGGCTAAAATCGTGTCTCCGCTCGCGCTGTCACTGGTGTAGACAGGGAGAGACATGGCTTTATCGATCGCTTTGGGTTCTACCGATCCGCTCACCGAAGCAGCGGATGTCTTGGTGGTGTGTGTGGTGAAGGCGGGGCTTTCGGAACATCCCACCGTGCAGACCTTGGACGAGGCGCTCGACGGTGCCTTGCTCGAGCACGCCAAGACGGCCGAATTCGAGGCTAAGCCCGACCAGGTGCTCGACGTTGCTACTCTCGGCCGCGCCAAAGCGCGGCGCTTGCTACTCGTCGGAGTCGGACCGGCTGACGAGCTTACCGCGGCGCGCCTGCGCTCTGCCGTTGCTGCTGGCGTTCGAGCCGCCAACCAGAATGCGCGCGCTGTCGTCATCGTGCTGCCGAGCGCCGACGTCGACCTACGCACCGTGGGCGAGGGCGTCTCGATGGGAGCGTATCGCTTCGCCAAGTATTTCACCGGGGACCGCAAGCCAAAGCAGGAGCTCGCGAAAGTTTCAGTGTACCTGCCCCTGACCAAGAACAGGGCCGGTGCAGAAGCTCGCAAGCAGTTGGCGCTCGGAGCTCAGATTGGTGCAGCCGTTGCCCTCGCGCGCGACGCCGTCAACGAGCCGCCCAACGTGGTGTTCCCCGAGACCTTGGCCCAGGTGGCTCGCGACCTGGCTCGGACGCACCAGCTGAAGGTGAAGGTGCTGGATAAAAAGGGCATCTTGGCTGCCGGTATGAATTTGCACTACGCGGTGGGCCAGGGCAGCACCCATGAGCCGCGCTTCATCCATCTGACGTACACACCGCGCCGCAAGAAGGTGAAAAAGCTGGTGTTCGTTGGCAAGGGGCTCACCTTCGATTCGGGGGGTCTGTGCATCAAGCCGGCTCCAGGAATGGGCGAGATGAAGTCCGACATGGCTGGCGCGGCTGCCGTGCTCGGTCTGATGGCAGCAGTGGCTGCCCTGAAGCCAGAAATCGAAGTTCACGTGATTGTCGGTGCGGCCGAGAACATGCCGGACGGCTCCGCCTATCGTCCGGCAGACGTCTTCACCTCGCTGGACGGCAAGACGGTCGAAATCGTCAACACCGATGCGGAGGGCCGTCTCGTGCTGGCGGACGCTCTCTGCTACGCCGCTCGTTTGCGCCCGGATCTCATCGTCGACGCAGCCACGCTCACCGGCGCAGCTCTCGTGGCACTGGGCAAGACCACGTCGGCATTTTACGCTACCGAAGACGCGTTGGCGCGCCGCCTGGAAGCCGCAGCGCAGCAGGCCGGTGAAAGCTTCTGGCGTATGCCGCTGCTCGATGAGCTCGGGGAGCAGCTCAAGAGCGACATTGCGGACCTGAAGCACACCGGGGACCGTTGGGGCGGCTCCATCACGGCAGCGCTGTTTCTCCGTGAGTTCGTGGGCAAGGTTCCTTGGGTTCATTGTGATATTGCCGGCCCGGCGCTCGCCGACCGCGCCCACGGCATCTATCCCAAGGGCGGAACCGGACACGCGGTGCTCACCTTCCTGCACCTGGTAGAGGCGCTGGCCCGCTGAGCTTCGCTCCAATCGGGCCCTATAATCCGCTCAACGGAGCGCCGCGCCGGTTGTAAGCTGTGCCGAATGCTCGCGCGCCTGGCCGACCCCGCTTTCCGTCCACTGGCGGAGCGAGCGAACGTGCTGCTGCCTGGGCTGTACGCGTGGGCAACCACCGTCGCCGCGCCGGCGAGCGCGCTGCGCGCGACCGAGACCAGCCGCGCGTGCGCGTTTGCCGCGTTGCTCGCCCTCGTACTCGGGCCGTGGTTTGCGAGCAGGCGTCCGAAGCTGGCCCGCTTGCTTGGTATCTACGGCTTCGTCGGCTTCTCGGTGGTGGCCTGGGCGTTGCTCTCCCGGGCGAACGTGGTCCTCGGCGTGGAGCCGATCCAGGCCACGTTCGGCGCCATGGGCTGGGTGCTCTATACTTTCGGCTGGGGCGAGCTTCGCGGACGTGGCCAGGTGCCGGAGGACGACCCCGGCGTGATCCCGGGCGCGCCGCTGCCGCCCAGGGCCGTCTTGCATCGGAGCGTCGAGCTGGTCTTCGCGCTGGGACTAGCTGGGGTGTTCGCGATGTTGCTGCTCGCGTTTCGTGTCAGCCGTCCGACGCACGCCTTGATGGGCCAGGCTGTAACGCTGATAGCGGGGCTTCTCATCGTTCATGGCGCCTCGCAGGTCGCGCTCGAGCGCGGGGCGCGCTCCCTACCCTCGAACGCCGAGCGGACGAACGCCGCCTCGACGGCGCTCGCGGCGCTGTTCATTGCTCTCGGCCTGGGGGCGCTGTGGCTGCTGCTGGGCAGGTAACGCTTGTACGAGAACTCCGCCGAGGACTGTATGCCGCGCGTCATCGACTTCATCAGTGTGGTGCTTTTGCTGGGCTCGGTCGCAGCTTTTGCAGCTGGCCTGTGGGTGCTGGCCGAGCGCCGCGATCTGCTTGCCTTGTACTGGTTCGCGGTAGGTTCATTAGCGCTGCGGGCGGCAACGAACCTGTTGCGTCCGCGAGCAGGGTCACGATGAAACGCGTGCCGAGTCTGCTGCGTGAATGGCGTGTCGCCGTGGCGTTGACCAGCGCGGGCATGAGCAGCGTTGCCTGCCAAGAAGGCTCCGCGAAGCCGCCAGCAGCGCTCGTGCAATCGCCGCTGCCCGCTGGAACAGTGGCGCGCGTGGGCGACGAGCACATCCAGGTGGCGTCGATTGCGCGCATCTCTGCCGCGCAGCAGTTGTTGCCGAAGGCGGCTCTCGAGCAGGCGCTCAGCGACGCGTTGTTCGCGGCTGAGGCGCGCCGTGTCTCGGCGGCTGCTCTCGTTTCGACGATCGAACGCGCCGCGCTCGCCCGATCCATGCTCGAAGCGGTCGCGGACGAAGCCGAAGCGCAGGGACCACCGACGGATGAAGAGGTTCGTAGCGTCAGCGCCGAACGCTGGGTCGACGTGGATCGTCCCGACAGCGCCCGGGTTACCCACGCTGTTGCGCTGCACGGTAGCCACGGGTCCAGCGATGCGCCGCGGAAGCTCGCTGAACGCATCGTCGAGGCAACGCGAGGTCTGCGCGACGCTACGAGCTTCGCCGCCGCTGCACGTAGCGTGGACGCCGGCACGACCCAGGTGCGCGTGGAGCCGCTGCCCTTCATCACGGCGGATGGGCGTGCGATGAGCCAAGAGGGCGGCGGGATACGCGCTTTGCAGAACACGTTTGACCCGACGTTTGCCGCCGCGGCCGCGCGGCTCCGGGCGCCCGGCGACCAAAGTGGGGTTGTGGAAACCTCCTTCGGCTATCACGTGCTCTTGCTCGAAGAGCGGCTTGCAGCCCAGCAGGTGCCCTTCGAGGACCGACGCGTGGCGCTGCGCGCAGAGATCGTCTCGCGGCGCGCTGCCAGCTCGCGACGCAAGCTCAGGGAGCAGCTGGGCGCTGCCCGGGGTGTCGAGATCAGCCGGGACGCCGATGCGCTCACAGCCTTGCTCCAGCAGCCCCGCTGAGCGCTGCTGGCACTCGATCGCGACTTCACCTATGCATGACGCCGCATGAAAAGCGGGCGCGAGGCCAATGCACGCGACCAGGGCACGTCTCCCTTCGGCAGTATCCTGACCCGGCTCTGCGAAGGAAGCGGAGCCATTGCAGCAGCACTGGTGGATGCCGAGGGCGAGACCGTGGACTACGCGGGAAGAGCCAACCCCTTCGAGCTTCGCGTTGCAGCCGCCGAGTGGCGCCTCGTGCTCGCGGTGCTCGAGGGTCAACGCGCCGCGCAAGGCTCGGTGACGCACGAGCTCGTGGTCCGAGGCGCGCAGCAAAGCTTCGCGGTTTCCGCCCTCAGCGAAGGGTACGCGCTGATACTGGTCCTGGGGAGGCACGCCTTCCGGACCTCACGTCGTGCCCTGTCACAGGCCGCCGAGGAGCTCCAGCGGGAAGCAGGGCTCTCCGGGCTCGCTCCGCCCGATCGTTGGCGCTGGCAGCGGGTGGCGGTGCGCAGCCCGGCGGAGGACGACCGCCGACCGGAAGCGGTCTGGTACGACGGAGCCTGGCGCTTCGTGACGATCCTTGGGCGCGTTCAGGGCCGGGACCTGGGACCGCAGGAGGTCGGCTACATGGCGCGCTTCATGGCCGGGCCCGAGATGATCCTGGTTCGAGAGCCTCTGGGTAAGTGGTTCGCCGGGGACCTCCCTTGAGGCGTCCTCCACACTTTGTCCACAGCACTCTATATAGAGGGAGGCACGCGCCCGTCTTCCGTAGAGCTGAACACTCGCCACTGCCGGATGGCGGGGTGCCCACCAATCCGGGCAGACGCGGGGGCCGCGCCTAACCGAGCGCGATGTAGGTGATTTATATCTGCGCGACTTCAGTAATGTTTTAGGCCGCGACCAAAAAACACCTTGCTCGAGTCGTTCGGGC
>DASQDA010000668.1:0-2477 GCA_035634435.1 Polyangiaceae bacterium | reverse complement strand
ACGCGGTGGGGCCGTCGTCAGCATCGACCCGGTCAGCGGCATGCAGCTCGCTCGGCAGCCGGTGTGCAAGGCCCCGCGCGGTTTGGCCTTCGAGAGCGCGACTGGCCTCCTCCACGTCGCCTGCGCCGAAGGCAAGCTCGTTTCCTTCAATCCGGACACGAAAGTCGTCACGCGCACCCTCGAGCTCGGGGCCGACCTGCGCGACGTGATGGTGCGTGGCTCGGAGCTATGGATCACCCGGTTCAAGTCTGCCGAGGTAGTACGGATTCAGTCCGAGGGTAGCGTGCTCGCGCCGTTGCGATTCCCCGAGACCGCGGCGAGTCTGGCGCGGGTGATTAAGCAGCCCGACGGCGAGCTTCTCGATTTCTTGCCGGCGCGCGCTCGAGCCGAAGTGGCCTGGCGCGCCGTGCCGATCGCGACGGGTGGTGCGGTCGTCGTGCATCAGCATGCGATCGTCGATGAGGTCCCACTGAGCGAGCCGAGCCCGTCGGGCAGCAGTGCCTACGGTGGCGGAGGCTTCGATCAGTGTGGTGGCGTCGTGAAGAACGCGCTCACGGTGCTCGACGCCAGCGGGCGCGTGCTCACGACGCAGCGCTTCATGGGTGCTCCGTTGCCTGTCGACATCGCTGTGTCTGCCGATGGCTTGCGCGTGGTGATGGCCCACGCAGGGACGCCGGATCCGGCGGCCCCGCGGCCTTTCGCGATCTTCAGCGATGGAGGCGGGACGTCGGGGGGAAGCTTCGCGGGTCCCGGGCCCGCTTTCCCGGGTAACAGCAGCGTCACGCTGTTCAATATCAAGGGTAGCGACGTCTCTCCTCCGCACGTCTCGTGTCGGATGACCGAAGCACCGATTCAGGTCGAAGGTCCCGTCGTGGCGGTTGCGTTCGCGCCCGGGGGTACCGTCGTCGCACAGCGGCGTGAGCCGCCTCAGCTCGTCGTCGTCGGGATCCGTGACACGGAAATGGCGATCGACCTGCCCGGAAACGGGAGCTTTGTCGACACGGCGCACGAGGTCTTCCACCGCGACGCGGGCGGCGGTATCGCTTGCGCTTCCTGTCACCCCGAGGGCGGCGAAGACGGTCACGTCTGGAGCTTCGAAGGGTTTGGCCCTCGCCGCACACAGGCATTGCACGTAGGGCTCGCCGAGACGGCGCCGTTTCACTGGGACGGCAGTCTGCGCGACGTAGGCGCGCTCATGAGCGAGGTGTTCGTGGGACGCATGGGCGGCGTCAAGCAAAGCGGAGAGCGCCTGGCTGCGCTCACCGATTGGCTAACGGCCATGCCGCGCCCCGCAGCCATCCGGGACGTCCAGGACCCGGCGGCTCTCCGCGGTCGCGCTCTGTTCGAGTCCCCAGCGGTAGCTTGCAGCTCGTGTCATAGCGGCAGCCGGTTCACCAACAATCGGACGGTCACGGTCGGAACGCTCGCGGGAGCGCTGCAAGTGCCCTCGCTCGTCGCCATCGGCCATCGTGCCCCCTTCATGCACGATGGTTGCGCCGCCACCCTGGCAGATCGCTTCAACCCTGCCTGCGGCGGCAGTCAGCACGGCAACGTTGAGCAATTGTCGCCGGCCGAGCGCGGTGACCTGGTGGCTTACCTGGAGTCGCTCTAAGTAGCCGCTCTGCGCGCCCTCGCCGCGGCCGCTACGCGTCTTCGACTGCGACGGGCGGGGGCGGCGGCGGCCGCACACGCACGCTCTGAATGCGCCGCGGTGACGCTTCCAGGACGTCGAGCACCACGCCGTTGTCGAGGGTCACTGACTCACCCGCGGCCGGCATGCGTCCGAACACGCCGATGCAGAGCCCAGCCAGCGTGGTCCAGGCGCCGTCTTCGGGAAGCTCGATGGAGAGCGAGCGCTTGACCTCACGCACTGGTGCCGCCCCGCTGATCACGGCAGAGCCGTCGGGTTGCACGCAAATGAGCTCGGGGGGAGCAGCGTCGTGCTCGCTGAAGATTTCGCCGACCAGCTCCTCGAGCAGGTCTTCCATGGTGACCACGCCCGCCATGCCGCCGTGCTCGTCGACGACGACGGCAAACGGCAGGTGACGCTGACGCATCTCCTTGAGAAGATCCATGGAGCGTTTGGAGGCCGGGACGAAGAAGGCAGCCCGCGTGAGGTCTTCGAGCACGATGAGCTTGCGCTCCCACACCAGCGCGAGCAGGTCCTTGACGTTGACATAGCCCACGACGTTGTCGATCGAGCCGTCGTACACGGGCAGCCTGGTGTGCGAGTGCTCGAGCAAGATGCGTTGCAGCTCCTCGATCGAGGCATGGCGAGGAATCGCCACCACGGCTTGCCGGGGCACCATGATGTCAGCCACGGTCAAGTCGGGGAGCTCGAGCGCCCGCGAGGCGATCTCGCCCGCTTCGGCGTCGATGGTACCGGCCTTGGCCGCGCTCTCCACCACTTCTTGCACTTCGTCCGCCGAATGCCGCGTCTCGGTGAAGGTGGTCTCGTCGCCGAATGGCTTCAGCAG
>DASQDA010000667.1:0-8819 GCA_035634435.1 Polyangiaceae bacterium | reverse complement strand
TCGCCTTCCTGCTCGCACAGACGGAAAACTGGATAGGCATGCGCGAGACGGAACAAGCCGCTAGCGTCCAGAGCCTATTTCCTTACACATTTTATCTACTGACCGGGTTGCACGCCCTGCACGTGGTGGGCGGACTGGTTCCGTTGGTCATCACGCTCTTTCGGGCCGTTCGCCGCGAGTACTCCAGCTCCAACCACGAGGGGCTCAATCTGTGTACCCAGTACTGGCACTTTCTGGGGATTGTGTGGCTGGTGCTCTTCATCACGCTGGAGCTTGGAGCTTAGCGCGATGGTCGCTCGCACCTATTTCTGGGACTTTTTTGGCCCACGTGCGCCGGGCACGGCAGCTCACTTCCGCCAGCACCTCGACGACTTTATCCAAAAGAACGGGCTCGAAGGCTGCGAAACCGGTGTGGTCTCACAGGGCGAAGGCCATTCAGCCGCTTTCTGTCGGGCGCCGATAGCGGCTCAGCCCGCCGTCGAACGAGCGCTGCGTCCACGCCGGAGCGAGTGAGTGATCTGGCGTCGCGCCCGCCTGGGTGAGCTCAGGGGGCGAGCCGTTCTATATGCCAGGAGTTATCCTGACGCGTGTAGACGAAGCGGTCGTGCAGGCGGTGAGCGCCGCCCAACCATAGCTCCACACGCTCGGGTAACACGCTGTACATTCCCCATGCGGGTGGGCGAGTCACTGTCTGGCCTGCAAAACGCTCTGCCACCTCGATTAAGCGCCGCTCGAGCTCGACTCGCGAGGCGAGCGGCTGGCTCTGCAGAGAGGCCCACGCGCCCAGCTGGCTCTCGCGCGGGCGACCAGCGAAGTAGGCCTCCGACACGGCTGCCGACGAGCGTTCGGCCCGGCCTTCGATGCGCACTTGGCGCGCCAGCTCGGGCCAGAAAAACACCAGCGCCACCCGCGGGTTTTCATCCATCTCGCGCCCCTTGCGGCTGGCGTAGTTGCTGACGAACTGAACCCGGCCGTCCATCAGGCCCTTGTAAAGGACGATGCGAGCCGATGGGCGTCCCTCGGCGGTGGCGGTAGCCAACGTCATCGCGTCGGGCTCGCGCACCCCCGCCGACATCGCGTCGCGATGCCACTGCGCTAGCGCCACCAAGGGGTCGGAGCTCGGAGCGTCGTTCATGGCGCGGCAAGCCTGAGACGGGCCAGTCCGCGCCGCAAGCCTTCCACCTGGCTCAACAAGGCTGCTTCCAGCGCAGCGGTGCAGCGGGAACAGCCGCGGGGCAAGCTCTGCCCGGACCACCGTTCAAAAGCGGCCCCTCTTCACTTTCGAGACGGACGCTCTTTATTCGGGGTATAAGTCGCGTGTGCGCGTACTCGTCACCGGCGGAGCCGGATTCATTGGCAGTCACGTGGTCGAGCAGATGCTCGCGAAAGACCACGAGGTCGCTGTAATCGACAACCTGAGCACTGGGCGGCGCGAGAACGTGCCCAAGGCCGCTCGTTTCTACGAGGTCGATCTCCGCGACCGCGACGCCACCTTCCACGCGGTCGGCGACTTTCGGCCTGACGCCATTAGTCACCAGGCAGCTCAAGCGAGCGTGGCCATCAGCGTGCGCGAGCCCCGTCTTGACGCAGAAGTGAACGTCATTGGCGGCCTCAACCTGCTCGATGCCTGCACCCAGGCAGGTGCGGCCGTGGGTCGGGTGGTCTTCGCGAGCACCGGCGGCGCCATCTACGGGGAGGTGCCCGAAGGCGCCCGCGCCACCGAGGGTACCCAACCGAGCCCCATCAGCCCCTACGCAATCCACAAGCTCACGTTCGAGCAGCTGCTCGGCGTCTATCGCACGCACCGTGGGCTTCAAAGCACGGTGTTGCGCTATGCAAACGTCTACGGACCCCGCCAGGATCCGCATGGCGAGGCCGGCGTCGTGGCAATTTTCTTCGACGCGGTGCTCGCGGGCAAGGCCATCCGCGTCAACGCGCGGCGCGAGACGGGCGACGCAGGCTGCGTTCGCGATTACGTGTACGTGTCGGACGTTGCGCGCGCCAACGTGCTCGCCCTCACCGGCGGCGTGAAGGAGCCCACCCTCAACGTCGGGAGCGGCACGGCAACGACCACGCAGGAGCTCGGTAGCGCCATCGCCACCATCGTCGGCAAACAAGTGCCGGTTGACGTGGGCCCGCCGCGCGCAGGCGATCTGGAGCGATCCGTGCTCGATTCGACGCTCACCGAGCGTTACCTGGGTCAGCTGGTCACGCTCGAAGCGGGGTTGAGGAACACACACGCGTTCTATGCCGAGCGGGGCAGGTAGCCCATTCTGCTGGCTGCTGCTGATAGCAGTCGGCAGCTGCGCTGGCGCGCACGTGGAATCGGAGCCCCCGCCATCGCCGGGGCTTGATTCGAGTGCCTACGCGAGCGCGCTCACGCGGCCTGGTACGAAGCTCACGACCTGGGGCGGCCTGCGCCCCACCCCTTCTTCGCACGGGGTGGGCGGAGCCGACGCGGAACCCGAGGTCATCGAGGACGAAGCGAGTGAGACCGAAGCCACGCCCGAACCTGGGACGGAAGCACGAGCCCACCCGCTGGACGGGTGGGGCGCCGAGCGTATCGCCCACACCGTCAAGCAAGACCTGAAGGCGCTCGGCTCGATTTCCGTGGGACAGCCGAACGCCGGCGCGTTGCTCAACGGCGTGCAAGCGGAAGCGAGCCCGTTGCTCGAGCTAGTCAACGCGCCCAACGCTTACGGCACCCAGGAGACACTCGACTACTTGTTGGCGGCGATCCGCAGCGTGCACGCCGCCTTTCCGGCGACCCCTCCGCTTTCGCTTGGTCACATCAGCGCTCCGCGCGGGGGTCCCTTACGACCGCACCTGAGCCACCAGTCCGGGCGCGACGTGGATCTTTCGTTTTTCTATCGCGAGGGCGCTCGCTGGTACACGCGCGCGAGCGAGAAGAATCTCGATCTAGCTCGCACGTGGGCGCTGGTGAAGGCGCTCGTCACCGAGACCGACGTCGAGATGATCCTCGTCGATCGTTCCATCCAGCCGCTTTTGCGGCGCGAAGCGCTGAGCCGCGGTGAAGACGCGGAGTGGCTAGCCAGCATCTTCGAAGGATCAGCCGGCAAGCTACGGCCCATCGTGCGCCACGCGCCCGGGCACGCCACTCACCTGCACATTCGCTTCTTCAATCCCATCGCTCAGGAGACTGGCCGGCGGACTCACCCGGCTTTGGTGGCTGCAGGGCTCGCGTCAGAGTTGAGCACGTTCGTGGTGCACCGCGCCCGACGTGGCGACACGCTCGGCAAGCTGGCAAAGAAATACGGCGTCAGCGTTCAGACCATTCAACGCGCCAACGGGTTGCGCAATAGCCGCATCCGCGAGCGCCGGGACTATCGCATCCCCGTGAGGGCGCGTCCCGTCCCGCTTGCGAGCTCGCCGCTCAAGTTCCCAGCGCGCAGGCTGCCGCCCGCGCCCGCACGCTGACACTGCGCCAGCGACGAGCGCCTGCCACTCAGCTGGCTGGAATCACCGAGCGGCCGTTCCGTTCGAGGCGTCCGCTGAGCTTGCGCTCGATGAGCGCGTAGAGGACGGCCACGGAGGTGTGCAGCCGGTTCTCGGCTTGTTCGAAGACCCGCGACTGGGGCCCCTCCATCACTTCCTCGGCTACTTCCTCACCCCGATGGGCGGGCAGACAGTGCAAGAACACGGCGTCCGCTTTGGCCAGCCCCATCAGTCGCTTGGACACCTGATACGGCATCAGGGCGCGGTGGCGCGTCTGACGTTCACTGTCCGCGTGACCCATGGAAAGCCAGACGTCGGTGTACAGCGCATCGGAGCCGCGCGCTGCCTCCTCGGGATCCTCCGTGATGGTGATGGTGGAGCCGCTCTCTTCTGCGACGGCCCGCGCGGCTTCCACCAGCGCAGCCGGAATTGCGTACGCTTTCGGCGAGGCGACGACGATGTCCGCTCCGGCGATGGCAGCCCCCTCCATCAGACTGACGGCAACGTTGTTGCCGTCGCCGAGATAAGCGATGCGGCTCTTCTTGAGCGAGCCTCGGTGTTCGAGCAGGGTGAGCAGGTCCGCGAGGCTCTGGCACGGGTGATGGCCGTCCGTGAGCGCATTGATCACGGGGACGGTCGCAGCCCGCGCGAAGCGCTCCACCTCTTCGTCCGCGAAGGTACGGATGACGAACGCCCGCGCGTAGCGGCTGATAATCCGCGCCGTGTCTTCCACGGTTTCGCCGCGTCCAAGCTGCAGCTCGTTGGGTCCTAGCGCAATGGGATTGCCGCCGAGACGCGCCACGGCAGCCTGGAACGAGACCCGAGTACGCGTCGACGGCTTCGCAAAGTAGAGGCAGACGCTGTCACCCGCGAGCAGCGAGCGGCGCGCATGCGGATCGGCCTTGAACTTCTTGGCGCGATTGAGCAGGTACTTGAGATCCGCGCGGCTTAAATCGAGGGTACGAAGCAGGTCTTTCATCACGAGCTCACGAGCAACAATGAGAACCGTCGGCGCTAGCGGGCGGCGCAGCGCGCCGGCCGGCACCAGTGGCGCAAGTTTTCTACTATCCCGGAAATCGTCGACACCGCCGCAGAATCCCTCAGCCAGTCGGAAAAAGGCAAGTGCCAGACCGGCGACCCGTCAACAATGTGGCGCTTTGTGCCCGCTGCCTCAGTCGCACTGCTGCAGTCCGCGGCGGCCGCGCCGCCCTGACCCGACTTAGCGAAGTGGATTGCAGCTCGAGTGCGTCGGCACTAATTTGCCGGACCATGCCGAACCCGACTGCCACCCTCAGCACCTCCCTCGGTGACTTCACTGTCGAGCTGTTCGCCGATAAAATGCCGAACACCGCGCAGAACTTCATCAAGCTCGCGAAGTCCGGATTTTACGACGGGCTGCACTTTCACCGCGTGATCGAAGGTTTCATGCTTCAGTTCGGCTGCCCCCACAGCCGCGACCCGCAGAGCGCGCGCGCGGGAACCGGCAACGCGCCGGACGGAACCATCGCCGACGAGCACCCCGAGGACGCCAAGCTCTCGAACGAGCCCGGAACGTTGTCGATGGCGAACACCGGGCGCCCGAATAGCGGAAGCTGTCAGTTCTTCATCAACACGGCGCACAACGCGTACCTCGACTGGTTCAGCCCCGGCCCCTCCAAACACCCCGTGTTCGGCAAGGTCACCTCGGGCATGGACGTGGTGCGCAAGATCGAGAAGATTCACACGGACGCCCGCGATCGCCCAGTGACCCCGGTCAAGGTCGGCTCGGTCACGATCAGCGACCAGTAGGCCCGCGGGCGCCTTCGAGTGGGCTCGCGAGCGAGCTCACTCGAAGCTGCACGGCCCCGCTCATTCGCCGGGCAACAGGCTCGCGGCAGCGTAAATCATGGCCGCGTTCCAGTTGATGGCGACTTCGTTCGTGTTGTAATCCTCACTCTCGTCGACCCACGCCGCCGCAGGCAGGCTCGAATTGGACCAGGGCCCCCCCACCAGCAAGCCCGGCCACGGCTCGCGCGCGGTGTCCGCTTGCGAGGGACGGTGATGCGGGTTCAGCGGCGGATTGTAGCCGAGCCCAGTCACGTACGAGCGACCGTAGTAGTTGCGCCCAAGGAGGTGGTCGAGCTGCAGCGAGATGAGGTTCTTGTGCTCGGGATCGGGCGCCAAGGCGTCATAGACCTTGATGTTCATCACGCTGCGCGCAACGATTCCGTTGATTCCCCACCAGTAGCGCGTGTCCGGCGAGCGTCCGTACTTGTGCGCGTGCGCGTTGCTGCCGATCGTGGACACGCTCGCAGCGAGCGAGGTCGTGAGCGCATTGACGAACGCCTCGTCTCTGCCTTCACGCTTCGATAGCAAGTACGTGAAGACGCCCAGATTTCCCAGATTCTGCCAGTCCCAGAAGGGCTCGACGCTCACGCGCGGCGGCCGCGGGGCCTCCTCTGAGCCCGCGTCCCCAGCTGCGCCGCCGGCACTGGGACCGTCCAAGCCTCCTGCGCCAGCGGCTTCGCCGGCGCCACCCGCGCCCCCCGCGCCTCCGTCGTCAACGGGCTCCACTTCCTTCGGTGCACGCCACAGGTCTTCGAGCTCGGCCAAGACGCTGGCGTCACCCGTGGTCTCCCACAGCTCCGCCGCGGCCCAAACCCGATCATCCCTGTCGCTGTCGGGGCGGTCGCCCCAGTAGCCTCCAGTGAAGCGGCTGCGCACGTCCGCAGCGGGCACGACGTTCGCGCGGTGCTCGAGCAGGTAGGCCCAGCCCCGTTCGGCGGCGGCGCGGTAGCTGGCCGCTAGCTCCGCATCGAACTCTGCCATCACGCGGGCAGCGCGTGAAACGACCGCCACGAAGTCCGCCGTCGCCACCGTGGTGGCCGGCGCCAGGTTGCGCGGATTCGTCGACGCTTCCGGCGACACGGGACCGTCGAACGTGGTGGTCGTGACGCGGTCAGCCACGCTGCCGTCCGCGAGCTGCATCGACAACAACCAGTCGAGCTGAAAGCGGCACTCGGCGAGAAAATCCGGCAGGGCACCGCCACGCTCCGGAATATCGAGCGGCAGCCGCTCGAGCGCGGGTCGGAACTGCTCCCAGGCCAGCAGCATCATGCCCAGGGAGAAGGAGCCGTTGTTGGTGTACTTGCCGTAGTCGCCCGCGTCATGCCAGCCGCCCACCGTGTTCTGCTTCTCGCTGCTCTTGCCGTACTCCACGAGCGACGCGTCTTCGAGGTGGCACGCGGCATGCTCGAAGGTCTGTTTGCCGTGGCTGAGCTTCACGGCTTGCCCGCAGCGCAGGCCGTACAAGCCCGCCATCAAGGCGCGGTAGACCGGGGTATACACATCGGGCGCAATGCGGAAGGCGGCTGAGCGACTGCCTTCGACCTCCAGCACGAACTCACCGGTCTGCGTGAGCTCGCTGAAGTCGGCGACGCTGAGGTTCTCTTGGGTCTCCGCGCTGAAGGCGGGCTCCGTTGTCGTTCCCGTGAACACCACCTTGTCATCGCTCGTGCGCCGCACACTGAACGCCCCTGTCGCGTCAGCGAGGGTGGCTCGCTTCACGTGATCTGGCAGGTAACCGATGCTGTTCAGGCGCGTTTTCAAGGGCACGTACGTCTTGACGCAGTCGAAGCCAACCTGCTTCTCGTCCGCAGCGCAGGGCGCTTTGCCGTCACAACTCACCAGCATTGCCAGCCCGAGCCAGGCGATAGGGAACCGGTACCAGGTCATGGGCTCGTATGTAGCTCAGCCTGGCGAATTGGGAAGAAGCAAATGCTGCGACGGCCGAAAGCAACGGTTCTTCGGCTCGCGCGAACAGCGTGGGTCGCACCGAGGTTTGGGCGGCAGAAGTTTCGCGCAAAGCAAAAACCCGAGGCGCCACTAGCCTTCGACCCGGCTCGAGCCGTACAGCGCGGAGGCGCGATAGTGACGCAGTGAACGGACCACGAAGATCTTGGCGACAGCAGCCATCGGCACGGCCAGCAACACGCCGATGAACCCGAAAATTTCGCCGCCCACGAACAACGCAAGCAGGACCCATACATCGCTCAACCCGACGGTCTTGCCCACGATGCGCGGGGTGATGACGAACCCCTCGAGTGACTGAATGATGCTGTAGGCGATGACCACGCCGATCAACTGCGTCGGGTGCCACCCCCCCAGGAGCGACATCGCCAGCCCGGCTACGAGCGCGAAGGTACTGCCAAGATACGGGATGAAATTCAAGATCCCTGCGAGAATGCCAATCGCAACGGCCAAGCGGACCCCGAGCAGGGAGTAGGCGCCACCGTAAAGAACCGCCAGCACGAGCATGACCGTCACCTGCCCGCGCATGAACTGGCTGAGCGCCACGTCAATCTCACGGGCGTAGCTCGTGATTCTATCGCGATGGCGGAGCGGGATGAGGTCGTGCACCCCCGCTACGATGCGGTCGAAGTCGTTCAGCAGGTACATGGCGAACACCGGAACGATCAGCGCCGCCACGAACGAGCCGAGGAGCGAAGCCGAGCCCCCGATAATCCAGCCCAGGAGGTCACTCGCCGACGTGACCAGCGTCGAGGCCGAGGCCTGTAGCTCGTCGCCGAAGCGGTCGACCCACTCCTCGAGCGAGTGTGGCGCCTCGATACCGTACGCGGAAAGCCAGGCCTCCGCCTTGGACAACGCCAGACGCGCGTGGTGCGGGAGCTCGCGCGCGACCACCGCCGTGTCCGCCAAGATCGAAGGAACGACCAGTAACAAGAACAGGGCAATGGACGCCAAGAGCGCGCCCAATACGACCACGATGCCGAGCGGCCGCGGCACCCGCAGCTTTTCCATGCGGTCGACGACGGGGTCCAGGATGTAGGCGATCGCAAAGGCCAGGAACACGGGCGTGAGCACGTCGCGGAGCGCATAGATCACGCCTGCGAATAGCGCGAGGGCAAGCAGCCAGCGCATCGAGCGCGAGAACACCACTTCGCGACGTTGCACCGGTTGCGGCGGTGCTACGCTCGCCCCGAGATCTGCCTGCACGGGCGACGACGCAGTCACGTGCGCAGGGGTCGCGAGCGGCTCGGGAGCTACGGGCTCGGTCATGGGCGGGCCGTCCCCTGGGTACACACCTCTTCTTCGGGCCCATGCCCGGCGAACCGCAGCGCAAAATCGCGGAACACCTCGGGCTCGAAACAGTCACTGCGCAGGGTGTAACCCCACCCGGCCGCTGCCCAGGCGACATCCAGCAGCGGGTCTGGAACCAGAATGATACGACGCATGCCGACGCACACAGGGTCTTCCGGTAGCGCCTCGATCATCACCTTTGCAGCGCGGATTTCAGCGTCACAGTCACGACAGGAATACAGGATGACGACGGCGCCGTGCTCGATGGAGTGCACCCAGAAGCC
>DASQDA010000666.1:0-10101 GCA_035634435.1 Polyangiaceae bacterium | reverse complement strand
ACCAGCGCGCTTGCGGCGGCTCAACCCGCGCCTGAAAGCGCTGCCCCCGCCGATCCGTCGAGCCCTCCGCTCGGTCCCACCGACGCTCCCGCGCCTCCAGCAGCAGCGGTTCCAGACGCGCCCGTGCCAGCTGCCCCTGCTGCGTCGGAGCTCGAGCCTACGACTCCACGGTTGCAGCAGCCGCCCCCTTCCGCGCCTTCGCAACGAGCCCCTGCGGGGCCGACGCGCGGATCCTGCTTCGAGTGTGCGGCTGGGTCCGCGCAGCGCGTCGGCAGCTCGCCCGTGCGCTACACGCTCGAGTCGATTCAGGTGAGGGGCAACACGCGCACCAGCAACCGTGTGGTGTTGCGCTACATCCCGTTCCGACCGGGAGACGTGCTCGACGTCGACAATCCGCAGGTCGAGCTCACGCGCTTTCGCCTTCTCGGAACGGGCTTTTTCCGCGACGTTCAGCTCTCGCTCAAGAAGGGATCCCAACGTGGGCTCGTCGCGCTGGTGGTCGACGTGCGGGAACGCAACACCATCGTCGTCAACGACATCTTCTTGGGGCTTTCGGCCGACGCCGACACCAACGGCTCCGTTCGCAACCCGCTCACCGCGTACGGCGGGCTCGACGTGGCCGAGACGAACTTGGGGGGCACCGGGATCACCCTGGGGACGGCCGCCGCGTTTGCCGAGAGCCAGCTGGCGTTGCGCGTGCGTTTTCTGGATCCGGCTTTCCTTGGCAGCCCCTGGATGGTCAACGGCATGCTGCTGTTCAATGACTCTCAGGACTACTTCGGGAACGCTCTGGTTCGCACGGCCGACCCCGCCAACCTGGGCACCCTCGGCCGCTACGCCATCGTGCGTTACAAGCGCTTCGGGGGG
This sequence comes from Polyangiaceae bacterium, assembly GCA_035634435.1. Lineage (GTDB taxonomy): Bacteria > Myxococcota_A > Polyangia > Polyangiales > Polyangiaceae > PMG-095. The sequence goes on along the minus strand of DASQDA010000666.1, from coordinate 9,234 downwards.
ACGTTCGGTCTCGGGCGTGACCTATCGGTAGCGACGCAGCTCTGGCTCAACTACCGGCTCGAGTCGATCGATGCCAGCTACCCTCTACAGGCCTCGCATCTTCGCGGGTTCACCCGCGAGCCCATCGACTTCGACGTCGTTCGCGGGCGGAGCGTGCTCTCAACTTTGCGCGCCACACTGCAGCACGACACGCGCGACCACCCTTTCCTGCCGAGCCGCGGTTGGTTCGTCGCCGTGCGCGGCGAAGTCAGCTTGCTGCCTGCCGCTCTCGATTACGACTATCAACGGTTGGAGCTGGACGCCTCGCGCTGGTGGCGCTTGCCGTGGCGCAACCACGTCCTCAGGCTGAGCTTTTTCGCCGGAGCGATCGCCGGCAACGCACCCTTCTTCGAGCAGTTTCACGTCGGTGACTTCAGCGATTTTCTGCCGGACCGCGTGCTGGGTGTCAACTTCGACCGCCGGCCGCCGCCCAATTTTTTGGGCACCCAGATCGCGGAGGTTCGCTACGGCCACTACGCCTTGCGCCTCGGCACAGAGTACCGGGTGCCCCTGTACCGCGGCAAGCGCTCCGTCTTCGGTATCGATGCTTTCGCCAGCGCTGGCCTGTATGCGGTCGCCTCACGGCGCGACCTGACCGACCCCGCCGACGCTTACTCCGGCCTCGCGCGGGTACCAGTCGACCTCACTGGCAATCTCGGGTTCCGCATCGACACCAGCGCGGGAGGATTCGGCTTTGCGTTTTCCAACGTGCTGAGCTTCATTCCCGTGCGAGGTGAGGGCCCAGCCGGTGGTCAGTAGAGCCATCGGCCCTACGCAGCGCGCGCACGCTGGGCGATGGCTGCGCTTCGTCGCGCTTCTGACCACGTTGTTCGCCAGCACCGCGCTGCAAGCGCAACGCGCCACGCCGGAAGTGAGCACGCGTCCGGCCCTGTTCGAATGGGACGCCGAGCAGCGACTGATGTATCTCAGCATTGCGTTCCGGGACGTCATCGACAGCCGTATTCAGGAAAAACTGCGGCGCGGGTTGCCAACCACCATCGTCCTGACCGCCACGATCTTCGCCAGCGGGTCGCCCGAGCCGCTGTCGACCACCGCGCAAACCTGCAAGGTGACGTGGCACGTCTGGGAAGAAGCCTACCGCGTCGAGCTCACCCGGCCGGGCCAAAATCAGGTGCGCTGGACCACGACCGTCGAAGGCGTGCTCCGGCGTTGCGCCGAGGCGCGTCGCCTGCTGGCGGGGGATAGCTCGCAAGTGGCCCCGAGCTCCCGCTTGTACGCGAACGGCAAAATTCAGGTAAACCCGATCAGCCCGGAAGTGCTGCAGAAGATTCGGCGCTGGGTCATGCGGCCTTCCAGCACCGGCACCGCTGCACCCGGCGACGCCCTCTTCAGCACCTTCACCGGTTTGTTCTTGCAGCGGGTCGGCGAGGCGGAGCGCGAGGTGAAGTTCATCACCCCCGCCGAGGCCGTCACGTGGATGCCGGCGCGGAGCGCGGATCGTTGAGACGGGAAAACCTCGGGCCGGCGCGCTGGTTTGCCTTGCTGGTGTACGCTAGCGCCATGCCCGCCTGGTTCCCCGTGGCTCTCGCGCTCGACAATCGAGACTGTCTCGTGGTTGGCGGCTCGTCCGAGGCCGCCGAACGAGCCGCCCAGCTCACCCAAGCGGGTGCCCGCGTCCAGGTCGTGGCGGAGCACCCCGGCCCCGAGCTCACGGCCGTGCTGCAGCAATACGCGCTCGTCCACCACGCGCGTGCCTTCGCAGCGGAAGACTTGCACGGCATGTGGCTCGCCGTGCTGGGCGACCGTGACCCGGACACCATGCAGCGCATGGGCGCCGCCGCGGAAGCCGAGCGCGTGTTCTTCTGCGCCATCGACCAGCCCGAGCGCAACACCTTCGCTCACATGGCCCAGGCGCGCGCAGGTCTGGTCTGCGTCGCGATCACCACACAGGGGCAAGCCCCGGCGCTCGCGCGCCGGCTGCGGCAAGAGCTGCAACGGCTGTTCGACACGAGCCGCTTGGCGGCCTTCGCCGAGCAGCTGGCGGAGCTGCGGCGCGTGACGCCGAGCGAACGCCGTCGTGAGGTGTTGGGCCAAGCAGCGAGCGCGCTCGCCATCCGCGGCTCGCTGGAGGTTCCCCCACCGGAATAACGCCTGCGAACCCCGCGAGGCCCTCGCTCGCACGACGCTCCGGCAAACGGTGTTCGCGCGTGCAGGCGCCGGCTAGTGCGCTGGCGACGCACTCATGCCTTGCAACGTCCTCGAGAATCCGTCACTGTCCGCCGTTGGTTCAGCTCAGGCTCCTGCCAGGATTTGTGCGCGCTTTGCGCGTCTGCTCCAAAGACAGCGCGGACCCCTCGATGGCTGTGCTCGAGCAAGGAAAGGCATCTTCATGACTTACTGCGTGGGCATCCTGTTGGATGAAGGTATCGTTCTCGCCTCTGACTCGCGGACCCACGCGGGCGTCGACAATTTCGCCAAGTTCTGCAAGATGACGGTGTTCGAGCGCGCCGGCGATCGTGCGATCGTGCTCCTGAGCTCTGGCAGCCTCGCCGGCACTCAGGCGGTCATCACCTTGTTGAAACAACGCGGCGACGCCAACGGTACAGCCCCCAACATATGGTCGGTCCGGACCCTGTTCGATTTCGTAACGCTGGTCTCTGACGCGATGCGTGACGTGGACCGCCGTGACCGTCCCCACCTCGAGAAGAGCGATCTCCGCTTCGACGCCTCGTTCATCGTGGGCGGGCAGATCAAGGGGGAACCACCGCGCCTGTTCAGGACGTACGTCGAGGGCAACTTCATCGAGGCCGGTCGCGAAACGCCTTTCTTCCAGACAGGCGAAGCGAAGTACGGAAAGCCGATCATCGACCGCGTCATCACGCCCGCAACCAGCCTTTCAGATGCCAATAAGTGCGTCCTGGTTTCGTTCGACTCCACCATGCGCAGTAATCTGTCGGTCGGCATGCCCATCGACCTGGTCTGTTACGAGCGCGACAGCTTGAAGATCCAGCGTCGACGCTTCGACGAGGGCGATCCCTATTTTACCGAGCTCAGCCGAGAGTGGAGCGAAGGCGTGCGCACCGTCTTCAAGCGTCTGCCCGCCCTGACCTGGTGAGCGGGTGGGGGCCGGCGCTCGCTCGGCATTTTCGCCCCAGCAGCGTCTGCCACGGAGCGGCATCCGTCATCTAGGTTGCCAGCAGCCGCGTGCTTGTGACACGGCGGAAACGCAGGGCGGCCTATGCTCGCGGCGAGCAGTGAGTCGGAGTCTCCAACCGGATTGGAGCTCGGCGCTCTGCTCGACCCTCGCGGCCGCCAGCACTGCTCGAGGGAGCCATGACGCCGGAGCACAAGAGCCATGAAAATCCGTGTGGGTTACGAAATCGTCTATCAGTGTCCGCAGCCGACCGCGATGATCCTGGTGTTGAACATCCATTATACGCGCGCCTCGGACGTCCTGATTGCCGACCATCTGATTACGAATCCGTCGCTGCCGATCAACATGTATCGCGATTTCTACGGCAACTGGTGCAGTCGTATCGTGGCGCCAACAGGCGAGACACGCATCTCGACCGACGCCCTGGTCGCCGACAGCGGACTGCACGATCCGGTCGCAGCCCACGCCATGCAGTTACCGGTGAGCGCGCTGCCCAGCGAGACGCTGATGTTTCTCTACGGTAGCCGGTACTGTGAAACGGACCGGCTCTCTCCGATTGCCTGGGAGCTCTTCGGAAACACGCAGCCAGGTTGGGCTCGCGTGCAAGCCATCTGCGATTTCGTGCATCGACATCTGATGTTCGGCTACCAGTACGCCCGAAACACCAAGACTGCCTGGGAGGCTTACCAGGAGAAGACCGGCGTCTGCCGCGACTTCGCTCATCTCGCGATCGCGTTCTGTCGCTGCATGAACATCCCGGCGCGCTACTGCGCCGGCTACCTCGGTGATATCGGCGTGCCTCGTTCCGACGCCCCGATGGACTTCTCGGGTTGGTTCGAGGCCTATCTCGACGGTCAGTGGTACACGTTCGACGCTCGGCACAACGTTCCGCGCATCGGACGCATCTTGATCGCCCAGGGCCGCGATGCCGCCGACGTGGCCATCACGACTACCTTTGGCGCTTGCACGCTGCAAAGCTTCAAGGTCTGGACCGACCAGGTCGGCTAAAAGCTCGCACGCGAGCTCATTCGAACACCGGCACCGTCGACGGTGTCACCAGCGCGCCTTCGGGCAGGTACGTTGCGAGGACGGCAATCGTGTAATGGCGGTACTGATGCCGCAGCGCGTCCCAGTCAGGCTTCGCGATGGCCCGTTTCACGCAGGCCGTCGCACGCCGCGCCTGCGGCCCACGCAGCTCGCCGCTGGCGCCCGGAAACACGTGCAGCACGCGCGTGGTGAAGTCCACCGTCAAGACGTAGTTGATGGTGCCGGGTTGCTTGACCTTGGGCGCGCAACTCTGCGTATTGCGAATGGCGGCCGCCAGCGCCTCCTCCAGAACCACCAGCTGATCACAGAGCGCGCCTTCCTGGCCGCCGCGAGGCGTCGCTCCACACCGGACGCGTTGCGGAGGCGCAAGCCTCAGGCGCTCCGGGGGGTTGCCCGCGTCGGGGGCTTCGAGCACACGAGCCGAGCTGATTGGCGCCGTTGCGTCCGGCACGCCCGCATCGACGGGCGTTTGCCGCAACGCGCTCGGTCTTCGCATCAAGTAGAGCGGGACGGCGACCAACGTTAGCGCCACCACCAAGGCAACCACGATCTGCGCTCGTACGGGCCGGTCGGGGCTCGTGCTGCTACCCACGCCCAGACGTCTGAGCGAGGGCTCGCCAGAAGCCGAGGGAATCGAGGAGCGTGAAGGTGGCCCGGCCATTCCTCACCTGTGAGCGGCGCGCCCTCGGCTCATTCGTCGAGCAAGGCGGGCACGCCCTGACCAGGCTCGGCGCTCACGAACGTTGCCGCCAGGTCGAGCGAATCCGGCATCAGGCCTTGGACCTGGGAGACCACCTGGTCCATCACGTTTCGAGCCTCATCGAGACTCGGACCCGTCATGACGATGGCAAACTTCAGCGGGCCGATGCGCCCGCCGGTGATGGGCACGATGCTGAGCACCAGCATCTCTGTGAGCTCGACCACACGCTGTGCGGCTCTTCGGAGCGCCAGCATCTCCAGAATGGTTGGTCGCTCGCTGGCGTGTCGATTGGGACTTCGAACGTGATAACGCGCCACTGCCAGGTGATTGTTCGACCACTCGGCGAACGAGAGCTCTTCGTCCACGGCGCGCAGGAATTGGTCGCGGCGCAGGAGTCCCGTGAGCCCGTCGCGACGCGCGAGGTAGGCGCGCGCGCGGTCATGCTGCGGCGAACCGTCGCTGAAGCTCACCAGCTTCACGCGCGACTAGCCGAGCTGGACCGCACCAACGTGCAACAGCGCGATGGTCTTTTTGCGATCGAAGCTGTGATCGGCGTAGGTACCGTTGGTGCTCCCGCTATCCTCGATGGCCCAGGAGCCAGCCTGCCACTTGAGCACGGCGTGAGCTCCGCTTACGGTTGCCTCGGGCATCACGATGTCTTGCCCCGCTCGGCGACCGATGGTGATGAGAGGCTTGTTCAGCGGAAACAGTAGCCCGGCGGCATCGGGCGCGTTGGTACAATAGGTGACCAGCAGCGACTGCGACCCCGCCACGAAGGTTTCGCTAACGCCGCGCCCGGGTGGCGCACCGGGCGCAATGCGCTCGCGCGGAATCTGGACTTGACTCGTGGTCAGGGAGCTCGGGTTGAAGAAGCGGAGGTGCCTTCCTGGCGGGCGGCTTGCTGGATCGTCACCCAAGCAGCGGTACACCTGCTTCACCTCATCGACCGAGAGACCCGATGGCACGTCGAACATGATCTGCGCACGCATCGGCTTGGCGCGTGGTCGGTAACCGGGCTCGGGCACGCGGCACGTCCACATCTCCCACAGCGTTAAGCCGAGAGCATACATGTCGTCCTCGGGGCTGGCCCCACCAGAGCGCAAGCGCTCGGGCGCCATGTAGTTGGGAGTGCCACCGTCAGGCGGCGCACCGGGCCGACGTGCGCTCAGACGCGCGCGCTCTTGTGCGAACCCGAAGTCGAGGATGATGGCGCGGTCGTTCGTCACCATCACGTTGCCCGGCTTCAGATCACCGTGCACCAGCCCCTGCGCGTGAATGGCGGCCAGCCCCGCCGCTGCCTCACTCGCAATCTTGCGGAACTCGTCCGCGGTGTAACCGCCCTGCGCCTTGCGTCGACGGATGTGCGTGTGCAGCGTCTGACCGGCGATGTGCTCCATCACTAGGATGGGACCCCAGTTACTCGGCGCCAGGTCGTGTACGCGGCAGACGTTCGGGTGGCTCACGGAACGCGCGAGGACGAGCTCCTGTCGGAGGGCCTCATCGTCACCGGGCATCCGGGACTCTTCGCGCACTACCTTCAACGCCACGGCCTGCTGCGTGCTCCGGTCGTACGCAAGGAAGACCTCACCCATGCCGCCCTTGCCTAAGCTTTGCCGGATTTCGTAACGTTCGTTGACCACGGTACCGTGGCCTATGGGCGGGGAATTTTTGTGAGGGTGGGCCATGGTGGCCTAGCGAGCTTCTGCGCCCGAGTTACCTAGGGTCACCGATTTGGCGGCTGGCTGCAATTCCGGTCGCCGCCGTACAACTGTTAATAAGCACAACAGGTCGGCCGTCCGCCCGCCAGGTGGGACGCGGAGCATGCTCGGGGTCACCTCCGACGGTCGCGACGTCCAGCGATCGCGGCGAACGCTGCGGGCTGTCACGCGCGCAGGTGTCCTTCTGCGGTGTGCACTTCTACGCACACGGAGCGCTGCCCAGCTCATCACCCCAGCTGCTAATGGCGACGACATCGCGCGTCCGAACGCGCAGCGCGCGACGAAGCGTCGGTGGCGCGAGCAGCGCAATCGGCAACGCGGAGATTGGCGAGGGGCGCAAGCTCTTGCGCGCGCGGGCAGCATCGGGACGAGGACTACGGGGCGTCGCATGTCGCGAACCTAGACGCGCTGTGGTGAGCTTTATTCAACCTCCTCACAGCAATCACGTGGAGGGGGAGACCGTGGAAGCGCGCGCTCGGCGCCGGCTGAAATCGTCTGCTCTCGCTGTGCGAAGTAGAACACCAGGGCTCCCGTGCTCGCCGGGCCCAGCAACTGCTTCAGGGGCGCACTGCGCTCGCTACTCATCCAGATGCGAAGGACCGCGGAGCTCACGTGCCGCGCTGCACCAGCGCACTCACTCGTACTCCGAGTAGGCCAGACCTCGCGCTTGCGAGCGAAGACATCAATGCTACTTTGATTGACATGCGGTGTGCACTCACTCCGGTGGTTGTCGCGCTGCTCTTCGCAAGCGTCGCGGGGTGCAGCAGCCGAGCGTTGCCCGCAGTGAAGCCGCCGCCGGTGGACCCGCACACGCGCCTTGGACCACACCGCGCACCGAAAGAGGCGGTGCCGCGCATCCTTGCGCCGCCGCCTGCCTACGGTAACAAGATCGTGATGGCGCTGGGCGAAGCCAAGGCCCGCCTTTAGCGTCGCAACGCGGCTGCGGCGCCGTTACCTGGGCGCAACGATCCGTAGCTCGACGCTGGACCAGCTGGCTCCGCCGCGGTTGTCGCGCGCCACTGCCCACAGCGTGACCAGGCCGGGATCCTTGGGCGCGTAGAACTCCGTTCCATAGTCCTCGGCGGGGCCCGTGTCGCCATCGTTCAGCAAACGAATGTCCGACCGCACCCCGCCGCCGTTGACGTGGTAGCTCACCCACATCTGTTCCTTGACGTTGCGGCCAAAGTATTTCGCGCCCACGGCGTCCAGCTCCGCGTCCTCCGCGGGATTCAACAACGGACGTACATCGATACCCGGACACTCCGCAACGTCGCCGTCCTCCTCGCAGGTTACGAAGCACCGCTCGTCAGTGGCGGGGTCGCAGTCCTCCACGGTCGTGCGGGGTCGCGCGAAAAAGCCGGTCGCGGGCACGCAGGACGCTACGCCTACGTCGGCAGGGTCGCTACACGCCGCCTGCACACTTTTCCCCTCGATCTCGAAGCGGGTGGCCGCCGTGGGGTTTTCGTTGATGAAGCCCTCGGGATAACTGTAGAGGGTGGTGTATCCCACGACGAACGCATCCGGGCCCTGCAGCGTGCCGTCGGTGCGCCGGCAAACGAGCGGCAGCGCGCCCTGCGGGCTCGACAAGTCCGGCTCCAGCTGGCCCGCGCACAAAGCGAAGAACAGGTAGGTACTTCCGAACACCGGCTGACCGTTGCTGGCCGGGAGGTCGCTCAGCAACGCAGGGTCGATTTGGAAGTCGACCTGGTTCCCCTCCTTCAGCTCAATCGGGCCCGTGGGGTTGCTCAACTGCTCGACGCAACCGAGGTAGGAGTTCCCTGGAGGGTTGAAGCAGGCGGGCAGCCAGGTGACGCGAGGGGCGTCAGGATCCGGCGACGGCGGTCGAAACGCCTCCAGGCGCGCGTCTTCCCAGAGCAAGCGCACGTTCACGTTCTGTCCAGGAACGGGAAACGGGCTGTCCTTCTGCACACCGAGCACGCGGACGCTGTTCAGCTCACTCACGCGGTCGAAGTCCGCACCGCAACCAACCGAGAGCAGCACCAGCAACGGCAGGAGCGCACTGCATCGAGAACCCCGAGCTTGCATGTTCAAAACTCTCCGCGCATGCCCAGACTGGGGATGATGGGGATACCGGTCTGGTACTGCTCTTGACTGAAGTTGTAATTGTACGTCAAGCCTTCCACCGCCGCATTGTTGTAGGCATTCTGGATGTCGAGGTACGTGGAAAATCGCCAGCTCTTGAACTGCCAGCGCTTGTCGATGCGCAGGTCGAGCTGATGGAAGAGCGGCAAGCGCCTGCTGAATGGCTCGCCTTGCAGGGGCACGTAAGAACCTGCGTCGGCGGCGTAAATCGCGGGTAGGGCTGGCGAAGCGACGACGGGCGTATCCAGCGGACCCGAGACGACCCGAAAACGTGCCCCAAACTCCCAGCCGCGGCCGAGCCGGTAACTGCCAAGCACGATGAGATTGTGCGTCTGATCGTACTGAAATAGGTACTGCTCGTCCTCGGGGCTATCCTGACGCACGCTGCGGGACAGGGTGTAAGCAACCCAGCCGAAGAAGCGCTCGTCCGGCTTGTATTTCAGCAAGGTCTCGAGCCCCACCACGTAGCCCTCACCACGATTGGCATACCGAAAGCCGCTGCCCGCAGGCGA
>DASQDA010000665.1:0-4734 GCA_035634435.1 Polyangiaceae bacterium | reverse complement strand
AGCCGAAAAGTCGACAATTTCGCGCGGGTCAATACGAGACGCTCGACACCGAATGCGGTTCGGACTCTCTCAACTGAGCGACGTCGCGGCATCGATCGCGTGGCGAGCCCCGGCGAAGTAATCCGTCGGCGAGCAACCGAGAGCACGGCGAAAGACGCGGTGGCACTGGACGTAGCTGCCGAACTCAACGTCCAGCGCGGCGCGCACGACGCTCTTGCCGCTGTCGACCGCCTCGATGAACCGCATGACTCGAATGCGCGAGCGGTACTCCACGAAGCCGATCCCGAAGTCCTTGCGAAACCGGCGGCTCAAGCCGCTCGGCGCCCTATGCAGCCGGAGAGCGAGGGCCGCCTGGCTGACGCCCGGCTCCGCGCTCACACCGTCGAACGCGCGGCGGCTCAGACGTGCGTCGGGCGCGCCAGAGCGTGGGTCTCGCGAAACAACGCCGAAAGGCGCTGCTCGTGGGTCGATGGATCGCGAAGCTCGGCCGGGGCTGCGAGCTCGGCCACCACGCTTCCGAGACGGGCGCATGGCAGGTGCACCTGACCGTAGAACACGGAGCGATCGTCGCCCAGCGCCCGTGCTGCACCCCGGCGTCGACCACGTTCTGCTCGAGGCCGAGCACGGATCTGCAGCTGTTCGTGAGCGCGCTCGATAGCCAGCTTCAGCTCGATATCGAATGTCTCGGAGAGGACCCGACCTCGCTCCAGTTCAATGCCCAAGTTTACAAGGGTGCGACGCCGCCCGTCACCACTCCCGCCTCACCCACTCAAGATCCCCATGCCGAGCCTCTCGGCTTCGACGCGAGCGCGGACTTCCACATCTACACCATCGAGTGGACGCCCGCCGGCGCCACGTTCTCGATCGATGACGCTCCTCGCTACACCTGGACGCGCGCCATTGACGGGATGAAGTTGCCGCAGAACGTGCTCCTCACGATCTGGGCCTCCGCTTCCTCGGGCTGGGCCGGACCCGCTACCGATCAGACCGTGCGGGCCGCGGCCATCTACGACTGGATTGAGCTGTATCGGTACGCGACGCCCTGACCTGCCTGTGGGCGTCAGAACGCTGGACCAGGCCGGGCCGTCCATTGCAGCCGGAAGTGCTCGCCGTGCCCGGGTCGTCCGGCCTTTTCTCCACCGGCGGATCGGCATCGCGCCATGTGAGACTGGCAAACACACCGTCTGTGCGAGCCAGACCGTTGGCGAGACCCACGCTGATCGTGGTTTCCGTCAGCTCGCCAGCGCCGGGCGAGCTCGTGTGGCGGACACGCAATGACGAGCCAGCCTCGATGATGCCAGGCTGGCTACGCCACGCTCCGCTATCGATGCTGAACTGTGCGCTGTTCGCCGCACTGATGGTAACCACCATGCTGCCTTCGAATCCTTCAATCAAGACGGGCCTGGAGGTGATGGTCGCGCCGCGAGCGACGTCCAGACGCTTCTTGAAAGTAAACGGGCGAGCACGTTGAACGGCGCGAAAGCGCGGCGGTATGGTCATCTCGTAAATGACCCCCGCAGTCTCCGTACCGGAAGGTCCACTGGGGCCGCGCTGGCTGCTGAAGTAAAGCCGTGAGCCGTCGGGAGTAAAGGCGGGGCCGCAGATCTCCGAGCCGCCACGGGTGATCTGCATCAGAAGCCTGCAAGCTTGCCCATTGACCACGACCGCCAGCCGCATGCTCGGGCCGTCTTCGGCCACCAGAACGTCACCCGCAGGGCTCACGACGACGTTGTCGACGTCACCGAAGTGGCTCGCTTCGCCAGCGCTGAGCAGGTTCGGGAACGCTTGATCATCGTGCCTGTCGTAGATCAACTCAATCAGGTCATTGTCCAGATCGACAGCCCAGATCCGGCTGTCCCCCTTGGTTGCAAAGAAGATCAGGCCTCGCGTGGCAACCCGTCCTAGCGTGGGCACCGCGCGCAACGGCTCGGGGATCTCGTAGTACCAGATGCCCTCGGCACCGTTGAAGTGGGTACCTGGGGCGGCGTCGTCGGGCACCCACTCGATGGGCCGCGCGTGACGGAGCTGCGAGCTGCCAAGTGCCGTATCGGGAACGACCGCGTCTTCGAAGCCTGGCAGCGTTTCGAAGGCCGGGATGAGTAAACGTTGCGAGACGCCCTTCTCGAAACGCATGCGCACGACGCCGCTCGCCATCGGCTCGAGGTCGGCAGGGTCGGAAATGAACCGCACGAGCTGGCCCGCGCTGGCGTCCAGTGTCTGGTAACAGGCGTGGTGGACGGGATCGACCGCCACGGCCTCGCGGCGATCGCGCGCACCGAGCGCGTCCAGACGGCGCTGGCTCGCCGGCGTCCCGAATGGATCGCACTCGAAGGCCCAACCTCCACTCACCTCCTCGCACGTGATCCACGTGCCCCAGGGGGTCTGGCCGCCAGCGCAGTTCCGGCGCGTCTCCGAGCAGATTGGGTAGTAATCAACGATCTTCCCGTCGGGGTCGAAGCGGATGGCGCAGACACCGCCCGGCGTCGCTTCGCTGTTGGACACGTAAACCCAGCCGTCGCCGTTGGGCGCCGGGTAGACTGCGCCGCCGTCAGGGTAGACATGGCCTGGGGTTGCGTTCGGTCTCTTGCTGATCGGGCTGACGCCAGCGCGCAGGACTACACGCACGTGAAAGTCGACCGGCGCATACACCTGATGGCTCACGCCGCTCAGCTCGTCCTCGACGACCTGAGCAACCAGAGGCCCGAAATCTTGTGACGCCAGCGGACCCGCCGGCATCGTCAACTCGGAGCCGCCCATCCGTTGCGCGCGCGCAACGCTGCTCTTCAGCACCCAGCTCGGCAGGCTCGCTGCGCCCAACCCGAGGAACACGCCGCGCAGCAGGTGGCGGCGAGTAAGCTCACGCGGGGCGGTTTCCTCCATGCGCACCTCTCAAGGTAGCTGATCTACCGCCCTGATTCGATCGAGTTGTAGCAGGGTCGGCGGAGCGTTAGGCTTTCGCGCTCGGGGCGCGAGATGAGTGAACGGCTGTTTCTTCGGCTCGAGGACGACGCCCTACACGGGCCAGAGGCGAAAATTCCTGAGGGCACGCTGCGCACCTTTCCGGTGAGCGCCGAGCTGCGTCAGCATGTTGCGCACATCCTCCTCTACCGAGAGACGCTGCCGGTCAATCACGAGGTGCTCGAGCGCGTCGTGCCGGATGGTGCGGTGCGCCTCGTTTTCAACCTTGGCGATGCGCCGTCCGGGGGTTCTGAGAACGGTCTGAAGGTGGAGGCGGTGGGCGCCTCGGCGGCGCCGGCGCTGGTGCGACTGCGCGGGCACATGGAAGGCTTATCCGTTACCCTGCGCCCGGGATCTGCCGCGGCGCTGCTCGGGGTGCCGGCCGGCGTCATCACGCAGCACGCCGTGCATCTGGACGAGCTGTGGGGTGCCGAGGGGGTGGAGGCCTTGGAGCGTATCGCCGAGCAGCGGGACGATCGCGGGCGTGTAGCGGCGCTGGAAGCAATTTTGCAACGGCGGTTAGCGAAAGCGGAGACCGGCTCGTCCTCCGCCGCGTCACGCGCCGCACAGCTCATCGCAGCGACAGGCGGGCAGCGCTCGCTCCCAGAGGTAGCGGCTGCGATAGGGGTTGGTGAACGGCGACTGCAACAGCTCTTCCATGCCCACGTCGGCCTGTCGCCCCGCACGTGGAGCCGGCTGTCTCGGTTTCATCGCTGCCTGCGCGCGCTGCGTGGTACGCCGGAGCCGCGCTGGGCCCAGCTCGCCGTCGACTCCGGCTTCTACGACCAGTCGCACCTGGCCAATGAGTTCCGCTCGCTGTGCGGCCTCACGCCGACCGAGCTTCTGGCCCAGGGGCGTTCGGGTTCTTCCAAGACATCACCCTGCGCATTGAATACATCCCCGTGAGCTTCCAGGAGGAAGCCTACAAAGGAAAAACCCAATGCACAGTGAAAGCAAGCAGCGGCCGCTCGACGGATTGGTGGCGGTCGTAACGGGGGCCAGTCGAGGCGCGGGGCGCGGCATCGCGGTGGAGCTCGGTGCCGCCGGCGCCACCGTTTACGTCACGGGCCGCAGCACGCGTGAGCAGCCGGCAACCAGCTATGCGGCGTTGCTCGCCCTGTCCGAGCTGGCCCTGTTGCCCGGCAGTATCGATGAGACGGCCGCCGCGGTGACGGAGCAGGGGGGACGGGGCGTCGCGGTACGCTGCGACCACACCCGGGAGGACGAAGTGGCCGCGCTGTTCGCGCGCGTGAAAAGCGATGAAGGGGGCATCGATCTGCTCGTAAACAATGCCTGGGGAGGTCATGAGACCTTCAACGGCGTTTTCGAGGCGCCCTTCTGGGAGCACCCGCTGAGCAACTGGGACTCCATGATGGATCGAGGCGTGCGCAATCACCTGCTCGCCAGTCGCTGCGCCGCGCCCATGATGGTGAAGAAGGGTGGTGGGCTGATCGTCAGCACGACTTTCTGGGACCGCGAGCACTATTTGCGAGGCAACCTCTTCTACGATCTTGCCAAGTCGGCCATGAATCGCCTCGCCTTCGGCATGGCGCAGGAGCTGCGCCCGTATGGCATCGCTTCGCTGGCTGTTTCCCCCGGGTGGATGCGCACGGAGCTCGTGCTGGCCGGGCACAAGACCGACGAGGCTCATTGGCGCGAGCGGCCAGCGCTCGCCCGTACAGAATCTCCTCGCTATGTCGGCCGCGCAGTGGTCGCGCTCGCGCGCGACCCGGCGGTGCTGATGAAGACGGGTGCCGTGCACCGCGTCGCGGATCT
>DASQDA010000664.1:0-3656 GCA_035634435.1 Polyangiaceae bacterium | reverse complement strand
GAAACACCGTGCCGCGCGGCGTGGGCAACAGCCGAGCGAGCAGCAGCGCGAGCGTGGTCTTGCCCGCGCCGGTGCGGCCAACGATGGCCAGCGAGCCCCCCGCTGGAAGCTCCAGGCTCACGTCTGCGAGGATGCGACGTTCGCCGTAGGCGAAGGAGAGGTTCTTCACCGACAGGCTGCCGCTGATGGCTTCTGGGGGGGCCAGCTCACCGTCCACCACGTCCGGCTCGGAGTGAAACACGTCTTCCAGCCGTGAGAACGAAGCGCGGCCGCGCTGCACCAGGCTCACCACGAAGCCCATGGAGATGAGCGGCCAGGTGAGCCGACCCAGAGCACGGTAGAAGGCCAAAAAGCCGCCCGCGTCGAGCTGATGGGAGATGACGAGATGCCCGCCGTACCAGAATACGACGATGATCCCCGTGGCAATGGTGGCCTGCAGCACGAGACCGAACGAGCCACGCAGATAGGCGAGCTTGAGGCTCTTGTCCAGGTAGTCACGGTTGTGCCGCTCGAAGTCGGCGCGTTCTTGCTCTTCGAGCGCAAAGCTTCGCACCACGCGCACGCCGGCAATGCTCGACTGCGCGCGCGCGCTCATCTTCCCCAGGCTGTCCTGGTTGTCACGCGTGCGGGTGTAAAACTGGTGTGAGAAGCGGCGCGTCACTAGCAGCAGGATCGGCAACGGTACCAGGGCGGCCAGCGTGAGCTTGCCGGAGATCGGGATGGCGACCGCCAGCGCGCTGACCAGGGCGAAGCCCGTATTGATCACGTTGAGCACGCCAAAACCCAACAGCGCGCGAACCTGCGCCAGGTCATTGGTAACCCGGCTCATGATTTCGCCCGTGCTCATGCGGCGGTAGAAGGACGGGCCCAGGAGCAGCAAACGTCCGGCCAGCGCGCGGCGCAGATCGTACTCGGCGATGCGCCCGGCGTTGAAGATGGCCATGCGGGACAGGACGCGCACCAACAGGCCCACGCAAGCCACGCATACCAGCACGATGCCGAGATGGGTCGCGCGCTCGCGCTCGTGCGCCAGCGCCGCGTTGATCGCGAGGCGCAGACGCGTGTCGAACCAGTACTGCGCAAACTGGTAGGCTGCGAGCAGCACCAGACCTACGAGATAGCGCGGAGCCTGCGCGTGAAACTGTCCGGCGAGCGTGACGGGGACCGGGGCCGGCGAACGCATGGGCGGGAGAATCTACGGTCCCCCACGCATCCGTCGAGGGGTGTGTGGCGCGACTTGAGGGGCAGATTGTACGAAAGTGACGCTGTCGTCGCCGGCTCTATGGCCGAGGCAAGCGTCAGAAGAGCCCGATGCCGAAGTGGAAGGCGCCGAGATCCTCCCAGTAACGCTGGTTCGAACCCGTCGCGAGCAGCTTGTCCAGGACGCGCTCCAGGTTGAAACCATAATCGAAGACCAGCGGCCCGATGGGAGTCCCAATGCGCAGACCGCTACCCGTGGCGTAGCGAAGCTTTAGCAGATCGATCTGACTGGGGTCCGCCCACAGGTTGCCCGCGTCGAGGAACACCGCTGTTTGCACGCTCTCGCTGACCGGGATGCGCAACTCGAGGCGCGGGTTGACGAACACGTCGCCCCCGCGGATGACGACTTGCTCGATGCGCAGACCGGCGCCCGCGAGGAGACGTTGAGCGACGTCCTCGGGCACCACGGAGTCTTGCAAGAAGCCGCGCAAGCTGTCCACACCGCCGAGGAAGAACAGGCGATCGGGATAGGTGCGCGAGGTCGCCGTCAGCCGCTGGTTGTAACCCCAGCGAAAGCTCGCCGCGAGCGCCAGCCCGCGCTTCGATAGGCGCACGTAACCGGCGACGCGGTTCGTGTAGCGCAAGAAATTGCTCTTCACCGCTTCGAAGACGCTCGCCTCGCCGCCGGGCCGCGCACAAGGGTCGCGAAGCTCTCCGAGCGGACGCGCGCGCACGTGCTCGACGCTGGCTGCGACCAGCGTCCCGCGCGTGGCATCCAGCGGGTTGTCCCGGCGGTCCCAGTTCGCACCGACGCGCTGAGCCGTCACCAACGTGGGCCCTTCGGGTACGCGAAACGCATTCGCCTGCTCGGGGTTGTTCTGGATGAAGTCGTCGAGGGCACACTTCTGATCGTCGCCGAAAATGCGGGCGTCATTGCGCTCGAGCGAGGCGGCCAGCTGAAAGCTCAGCCGGCGCTCCGGCAGGTAGAACAGGGTGGCGATGCCAGCGTCCTTGGTGAGGCCGAAGTCGCGCGCGTTGTCACGCACGTCCACGCCCTCGAGGCTGGCGCGAAACAGCGGCCCGAGCCCCACCTCGGGAAACTCGACAGTGGCCGTGTTGCGGCGTTCCAGGCGTTCGTCGACCTCCAGACCCTCGTACTTGCGCCGCACGTCGTCCTCGAGGATGAGGCCAAGCGGCAAGAAGCCGAGCTGACTGCGCAAGGTGAGCTGGATGGCCTGGCCGCCGAGATTGCGGTGGCCGTACTCGAAGCCGATGCGGAAGCCCTCGCCGGTGCTGAACCCGGGGCGTACGTCGAGGTACTGCGCGGTGCGTTCTTGCAACGTCACCAGCACGACCTTAGCGCTAGCAGGCACGTAAGGATCTTCGAAGCCGACGGTCACGCTCGAAAAGACGCCCAGTGTGGCCAGTCGCTCTTCCGTCTTGCGCACGGAGCTGCGCCGGTACAGCTCACCCGGTTGCAGAGCCAGGCGACCGCGGATGAGGCTCTCGTTGGTGAGCCGGGCGCCGCGCACGACGATCCGCGACACGCGCACCGGCTTGCGCTCGCTGATGATGAAGCGCACCCGGGCGCGGCGATGATCGGTCGAGGGCGAGAGCTCGCTCTCGATTTCCACGAACGCGAAGCCTTCCTCGGCGTACAGGTCGAGCAAGCGCCGCCGCGCCCGGTCGATCTCTCCCTGGGAGACCGGAGATCCCAGCGCGAGCGCTGCTACCCGGCGGAGCGCGTCGTCGGGAAGGGCCGCGTTGCCGTCCATCTCGACCGCGTCGATGTGGCTCTGAGGACCGAGCTTGATGGGGATGCTGAGCACGATCTCGGGCTCGCAGCGCACGCCGCGCGCGAGGTCCTGAACGCAGAAGCTTGCCGCGTCGAGAGCTACGTCGTCTTGCTGTGTGCGCCGCGGGTCCACGTTGCAGGCGAATGGCGGCCGGACACGCGGCCCCCGCGGCAGACACTGGCCAGGGGGCGAGCGCACGTCGCAGGCGCGACGGAGCGGCCGCACGGGACCCACCGTCGCCAGCAGGTAACCTTCCGAGCGAAATAGATCCTGCAGATGCTCGACCGCGCGCTCGTAAACGCCAGGGCTATACACCGACCAGGGATTGAGAAAGTAGGGCGTCGCCCGGGTTCCGGTGCGGTGCTTGGGTCCATAGAGAGCGTCCACGGTGCTCGGGTCGACGGCGTCAATCAACGTTCCGCCGGGCAGCTCGGAGAGGAAGCTGTCGATCTCGCTGCCGACCTCCGCCGCGCTTCTCCCGCTCTCCAGGCACGGGTACTCCCGCGCCGCGACGCGCACGGGACTCCCGTCGTGCACGCGGAGCAGCAGCTGGCGCACGGCGTCGCCCGCGGTGCCCGACAAGCGCGCCTCCACGGTTGCGTCGAAAAAGGCTCGCTGCACATAGAAGTCCCGCAGCGTTTCAGCGAGCGCGGCTGGGCT
>DASQDA010000663.1:0-6934 GCA_035634435.1 Polyangiaceae bacterium | reverse complement strand
CGTCAGCGTCCCCGGTGAGCCCACGCAAGATCGGCGCCGGCCAACCCTTTCCTTCCGCGCGCAAGCCCTGACTCTCGTAGCGGCCGTGGGAGGTGCCGAGCTGCTTCAGCTCACGGCGGAGCTGGTCGGCTTCTTGCGGGTGCGCGCCGCTAACGTCCGTGCGTTGGAGCGGATCGTTCGCCAGATCGAAGAGCTGACAGGCCCCGATGCGGCGCGCACAGATGAGCCGCCAGGGACCGCGCGCTAGCAAGCTCTGGTCATCGCTTTCCCCATGGGCAAAGCCCTGCTCGGCAGAGCGTTTGCCCGCCAGCAGCTCCCCGAGATCACGCCCGCGCAAGCGGGGTGGCCGCGGAATATCGAGAGCCGACAGCACCGTTGGCAAAAGGTCGATGGTCTGCACGACCTCGCTGTGACGCCCCGCCTTCAGCGCGCCGGGCGCTGACACGAGCAACGGCACACGCAGCTGTTCTTCGTACACCGTGGTGCCGTGATAGCGCCCGCCGTGCTCACCGAATTCCTCGCCATGATCAGCGGTGAGGATCACCGCCGCGTTCGGACTGCGTTTGCGGAAACGCGCCACGAGCTCCCCGACGGTTGCGTCCGCCGCCGCGATCTCCGAGTCATAGCGATCGAGGTCACGCTCGCCGAAAACGTGCTCCGGATGCTGCTCGTAGGGCTCATGGGGCGAAAAGAGGTGTACCCACACGAAGAGCGGCGCCGCCGGCGGTGCTCGATCCAGGTACTCGCGCACCTGCGCGATCCGCTGCTGACCTTCGGCGAACTCGATCTTGGAGTATTCGAAGCCGAGCTGAGCTTTGCGAAACGCCTCGAAGCGCGCGGTATCGATGAAAAACAAAGCTGGTGGGTAGAAGGCTGCGGTGCGGTACCCGTACGTCCGCAGGAGGGAGGCCCAGGTGTCGGAATCGGCGCCAGCGCCCTGCTGCAACAAGGGCCGCAGGTACTTGCCGGTCATCAGCGAGGTGATGGCGTAAGACGTATGCGGCGTCGCGGTGTAGGCGCGCTCGAACACGGCGGCTTCCTGCGCCAGCCGGTCGATATTCGGCGTCGTCGGCCGAGCATACCCATAGGCGCCTAGGTGATCTGCGCGCAAGGCATCGATACTGATGAGGAGCAGGTCGCGCCCGCGAAAATCGAGCGCTCCAGAGGCTGGTGCCGCCGACTCCGATCCGGCGCAGTGATCCAGAGGGCCGCACGCCGCGGCGTCCCAGGGCTCGGGGGGCACGAGGCGCGCGGAAAGCTCGACGGCGCGCCCCAGCAGGGGTGCATGGTCGAGCAGCAACAGCCGGAAGTTATCGAGGCGCGACAGCTGCCTCGCGCTGGGCAGCAGCAGCGCCGCAGGAATCGCCAGCGACAGCACGAGGCCAGCCCCAGCGACCCAGCCGAACGTCTTGGCGGGTAAGCTCGAGAATGGGCGGGGCTGGTACGCGGCAGCGACGCCCGGAGCCAGGAGCAGGCAGAGAGCGGCCAGACCCCAGTGAAACGCCGGGTAGAGCCGTGGCAGGAGAAACCGATTTGCCAGCTCCAGCAGCAGCAAGGTCACCAATAACCCGCTGGCAACCGAGCGTGGGCGTCGCGCCAGAGCCCGCGCGAGCCCGGGGCTCAGCGCGGCGACAAGCGCCGCAGCCGCGGCTCCCACTACGAAAGCGAAGCCGCCCCTCAGACCAGGCTCTGCCAGATGACGGCCGGTGCCGACGCCCCACCCCACGACGGTGCCGAACGTGCCGCTCGCCAGTGCAAGGAGCAGCCGGGCCCACGACTGCTCGCCGAAACGTAGTAGGCGGAACAGCAGGCCGCCCAGGCTGCCGAGGACGCCCGCTGCCAAGAGCGCGACGGGCGACAGGAACAGCGCGCCCGATTGGAGCTCCCAGAAGCCCGCCAGCTCGCGCGCGCGCAGCGCGGCCACCGCCACCAGCTCGATGCCAATGACGGCCCAGGCCGCGACCAGTCCCTGCACTATTGCGGCGATCGTCGAGTCCGCCGCGCGCCTGCTGGGAGCGAGCCTCTGCCGATCAGCGAAACTCGATCTCGCCAATCTCGTAGCGTCGCGTTCCCCCCGGAAGTTTGACGACCAGCTCGTCGCCGACGCTCTTGCCGATCATCGCGCGAGCAAGCGGCGCCGATACCGAGATGGATCCCTGATCGACATCGGCTTCGTCGGCGCCCACGATACGAAAGGTTTGCTCGTCGTTGGTGTCGAGGTTGGTAACCTTGACCGTTGCGCCGAACTGAACCTTGTCGCCACCCAGCTTCGTCGGGTCGATGACCTCCGCCCGCGACAGCTTGTCTTCGATGTCCTTGATGCGCGCCTCCACCAGGCCCTGGCGCTCCTTCGCGGCGTGGTACTCGGCGTTTTCTTTGAGATCGCCATGCTCACGAGCCACCCCGATTTCACGCGAAATCTTCGGGCGCTCCTCCTTGAGGCGGGTGAGCTCTTCGCGCAGCTTCTGCGCGCCGGCAGGCGTCATGGGTACGGGTTCGGTCATGGGGCCTCTCGAGGATGCAATCTTAGGGGCCCGAGTGGCAAAGGCCAATCTGGCTCCCCAACGACAGCGTTCTGGACGCTGCCGAGGTCTAACGTAGCCCCTACGGCAAGGCATGCACGGATAGATGAGGGCCGAAGCTCGCTTTGGACGCCCGGCTGCTTGCTCTCGGGCGCCTGAATGGCTAACAGCCTCCTGCCGCATGAGCTTTTTACGTTTCGGCAGGTCGTCTGCCTCGCCGCACGCCCGGGGCCGGCAGTTCTTGTTGTGCCTGGGGCTCGGGCTCGGAGCGTTGTTCGCGACCGGCTGCGCGGAAAGCCGCCCAGCGCAGAGCGCGCTCGACTATTCGGAGAATGCGCGCCGTGACTACGAACGCGGCATGAAGGCGCTGGCCGACAAGAACTGGGAGGCCGTCGACCAGGCGTTCAACGACGTTCGGCGCAACTACGGCTATAGCCGTTACGCACGCCTGTCGGAGCTTCGGCTGTCCGACGCCAACTACGAGCAGGAAAAGCTCCCCGAAGCGATCTCGGGCTACAAAGCCTTCGTCCACGACTATCCCAACGATCCGGAAGTGCCCTACGCCCGCTTTCGCATAGCCAAGGCGGAATACGAGTCGGTGAGCCAGTCGTTCCTGCTGCCGCCGCTCGAAGAGCGAGATCTCGCCTCGGTCAACGACGCCCTGGTGACCATCCGCGGCTATCTGGAGGACTTTCCCGGGAGCGAGCACGCCGAAGAGCTGCGCTACATGCTCGAGGTGGTGCTGGGCCTGCTGGCCAGGCACGAGCTCTACGTGGCGCGCTATTACCTCAACGAAGACCGCTTGGATGCCGCGAGCGCGCGTGCTGCGTATGTTCTGAAGCGCTACCCGGATTCAGGGCTGGAGCCCGAAGCGCTGCTGCTGCTGGGAGAAATTCACCTGAAACAGCGCGATGCGCGCAAAGCCTTCGCGAGCTTCGAGCAGCTGATTGCGCGCTACCCCGAAAGCCCTTTCAGCGTGCCGGCGCGCAACTATCTTGCTAGGTTCGGCGAGCGAGTCGGCGTGCTTCGCCAGGGATCCTCACGCCAAGGCGCGGAGAGCTCCCCCAGAAGCCCGTCCCGAAGTAACCTCCCCTAGCCAATGGCTGGTTCCCACGAGGTAGCCCCACTCGCCGCCACTGCGGCGACGGTCCTCGTCGTGGACGACGAGAAGAACATCCGCCGAACACTGGAGATGGTGCTCACCGGCGAAGGCTATCGGGTGATCGAAGCGGAGAGCGCGGAGCTTGCCCTCGACCTGATCCGCAATCCGCAGTTGCCGGTCGACGTGGCCATCTTCGACCTGAAGTTGCCTGGCATGACAGGGCTCGATGCGCTGCAGCGACTGCGTTCCGACGAGGCAACCCGCGAGCTGCCGGTGATCGTGGTGAGCGGGCATGCGACGGTGCACGACGCCGTGAGCGCCATCAAGCTCGGCGCCTCCGACTTTTTCGAGAAGCCTCTCAGCCGCGAACGCGTGCTGGTCAGCGTGCGCAACGCCGTGCGAACGGCACGGCTCAGCCGGACCCTCGAGCAGATGCGGGGCGAGCTCGAAGCACGGTATGAGATGATTGGCACGAGCCCGCCAATCCAGAAGCTCTTTCAGGACATCGACAAGGTTGCGCCCACCAAGGCCAGTGTGCTCATCACCGGCGAAAGTGGCACCGGCAAAGAGCTCGTGAGCCGGGCCATTCACCGCTTGAGCCCGCGCAAAGACGCGCCCTTCGTCAAGGTCAACTGCGCGGCCATCCCTCGTGAGCTCATCGAGAGCGAGCTCTTCGGTCACGAGCGGGGCAGCTTCACCGGAGCGCAGGGCCGCAAGCGCGGCTTCTTCGAGCAGGCCCACGGCGGGACGTTGTTTCTCGACGAGATCGGAGACATGGATCTGACCGCGCAGGCCAAGGTGCTGCGTGCGCTGCAAAACGGAGAAATCGTGCGTGTCGGCTCCGAGCACGTGATCCACGTCGATGTGCGCGTCCTGGCCGCCACCAACAAGGACCTTGCTCGCGCGGTGGCGGCAGGATCCTTCCGGGACGACCTGATGTTCCGGCTCGACGTGTTCCCCGCGCGCGTGCCGGCTCTGCGGGAGCGACCCTCGGACATCGCGCTCCTGGCGGACGCGTTCGTGATTGCGTTCTGCAAAGAGAACGGCTTGCGTCAGAAGCGCATCGACGCCTCCGTGTACGAGGCGCTCACGCGTCGACGCTGGCCAGGCAACGTCCGCGAGCTGAAGAACGTGGTGGAGCGCGCCGCCATCCTCGCGAGCGACGTGATCACCATTGCGGACTTGCCGGAAGACCCACACTCGAGCCCCTTCGAAGAGGAGGGCGGCGATACCGATGTCAGTAGTCCGACCGTGCAGGTGGCGGACGCCTCGCGCGGTCGGCTCACCCTGCGCGACCACCGCGACGCCATGGAGCGCGCCTACATCGTGGACACGCTCAAGGAGCTCTCCTGGAACATCTCGCGGGCCGCAGTGGTCCTGGGCGTGGAACGCACCAACCTTCACAAGAAGATACGGGCCTATGGCATTCGGCGCGGCGAGAGCTGAGCGCGGGTCGCTCACCGGCGCCCGGGCTGCCGAGGAGGTGACGCGTCCCGGTGCGTCGCCTGCCGTGCTGGCGCTGCATGGCTTCGGTGGCACCCCATTCGAGGTCGAGCTCGCGGCGGACGCGGCGGCTCAGGTGGGCCTCGCGGCGCTGGCGCCCCTTCTGCCCGGGCATGGCACACACGGCCGTGACCTGGCGCGGCTTGGCTTTCGTGACTGGAGCCGCGGCGCAGAAGAGGGCCTCGAGCGGCTGCCCGGCAAGGCCATCGTGGTCGGTTTGTCCCTTGGTAGCTTGCTTGCGCTCGACCTGGCCCAACGCCGCCCGGAAAAGGTCAGCGCGTTGGTGTTGATGGCCAATGCCGTCTGGCTGACGGCTCCCTTTCCGCGCTGGGCGCTGATGGCCGCTGCGCGGCTGAGGCTGCCCGATTTCGCGTGGCCCAAGCAAGGCCCGGACATTGGCGACCAGACCGGCCGCGCAACGCACGTGAGCTACGACGCGCACCCCGTGCACGCTGCCATCGAAGTGCAGCGAGCGGGCGCGCGGCTCGCGGCGCGACTCGCGGAGGTTCGCTGTCCAACGCTGGTCTTGCACGGCGCCAAGGACCGTACCTGCCCGGTCGCCAACGCGTGGCGCGTCGCGGAGCGCTTGGGCTCGGACGACTGTCGCGTGGTGATATTTCCACGCTCTCGGCACATTCTGACGCGCGACGTGGAGCGTGAGGCCGTCGCCCGTGAGTTGCGCGACTTTTTCCAGCGCGTGGCCTCCAGCCCGGATCAGCGAGCCTGATAAGTCTTACTTCTGCTGGTACGAGGGTTGTGAATCGTGAAACGCCCCGAGGCTTCCACCACCACCTTCAGCCAGAACGCCAGATCGCCCGCACCCTCCTCCAGATTGGCGATTTGATCTTCGGGTGCGTTGTGAGCGGCATCGGCATTCACCGCGCGGTGCAGCTGCCAGACCTCGCCACCACCTGGTGCCAGCGCGAGCGTATCCCAGGTCGTGCCCCCACCGCCTTTTCGCGGGCCGTTGTTCATGATGGCTGCCAGGGGCTCGACCGCGCGGACCAGCTGAGGAGCGCCTGAGCGCGTCAGGCCGTGATGCGTCGTCAGGTACAGATCGACGACGCCGAGGCGGTTGGTGGGGCAGGCCAGCTCGTGCTCGAGGTTCCAGAGCAGGTCCGCCAGGTTCAGGAAGTCGAAGCTGCCGAAGCGCAGCACGAACCCAATGCTGTTGCTGTTTTCGTCGCGCTCGTCCTTGTTCAACGCCCCCGCGCAGTGTGGGTTCACGGCGCCGCCGCCGGGCAGCGGCGTCTGGATCACAGCGGCGTTGGAGCTGACGATGTCCAGCAGGGCCGTGCCGATCATGAGCTGGTCACCTGCGGCCAGCTGGCGACGTGTGCCGGCGCGGGCGAGTGTGAGGTAGCTTTGCGGCGCACCGACGTCGCCGTGATCCAGGAACTGTCGCACGGGGGTGCGCTCTGCCAGATAGGTCACTCCGCCGACATGGTCGCCGTCGAAGTGGGTGGTCAGCAGGAAATCGACGCTCGTTGCGGCCAGCTCGCTGGTCAGCAGCCGCTGTAAGCGATCCCCGTCGCGGGAGCCGGAGTTGCCCGTGTCGACGACCATCACTTGTCCGTTGCCGAAGCGGATGACCGTCGCCTGACCGCCCTCGGTATCTACGAAATAGAGCGCCAGCTGGCCGTCCACTCCCGCAGCACCCGCGGCGCCACCACCCACGCCGGGATCGCCGGCGGTTCCTGCGGCCGCGCCACCCCCTGGGCTGCCGCCGGTAGCAGCCATGCCGCCCGCGGGTTGGGCGTCGGAGCCGCCGGCAGGAAGTGCCCCCGAGCCGGCCGTCGGTAGCTCG
>DASQDA010000662.1:0-4979 GCA_035634435.1 Polyangiaceae bacterium | reverse complement strand
AGGCGGGATTCGAATAATTGGTGCGAATGACGCGCTTCAGCTGCGAGGTGACGCGCTTTGATTCCTCGGCGTTCGCCGTCACGAAGCTGATGGCGCCCACGCGCTCGCGGTAGAGCGAGAACGACTTGGAGAAGGAGCTGGACACCACGAAGGGCACGTTGCTCTCGCAAAACGCGCGGATGGCCTCGGCGTCCTCGCGCAGCCCTTCACCGAAACCCTGGTAAGCAAAGTCGATGAAGGCCACGAGCTGCTTCTCGCGGACCACGCGCGCCACCTCACGCCACTGCTGCGGGTCGAGATCTGCGCCGGTCGGGTTGTGGCAGCAGGCGTGCAACACCACGATGCCGTTTGCTGGCAGCTGATTCAATCCGGCGAGCATGGCGTCGAAGCCCAGGCCGTGCGTCTTTGCATCGTAGTAAGGGTACTCGTTGACCACGAACCCAGCGGACTCGAACAGCGCCCGGTGGTTTTCCCAGCTGGGCGAGCTGATCCAGACCTCCGAGCTTGGCAGGAAGCGACGCAGGAAATCGGCTCCGACCTTGAGCGCGCCGGTGCCGCCGGGCGCTTGCGCGGTGACGACGCGGCCTTCCTTCACGAGCGCAGAATCGTCCCCGAACAGCAGCCGTTGCACCTCAAGGCGGTACGCCGGCAATCCGTCGATCGGGAGGTACGTCTTGGAATCCTCCTTTTCGTACCAACGCCGCTCGGCTTCGCGCACCACCTTGAGCACCGGAACGCGGCCCTGACCGTCCTGATAGACGCCCACGCCGAGATTCACCTTGCGGGGGTTCGTGTCCGCCTGGAAGGCCTCGGTGAGGCCGAGGATGGGGTCGGAAGGAGCTAGCTGGATCTCGGAGAACGGTGAAAGAGCCATGAAGTGGTTACCTCGAGGGCCCACCATTGGGGTGGGGCGGGGACGAAGCCTTACCCTAGGTCGCTGCCGCGCGCGAGCAAGAGCTCGGCGGCCTGCACGAAGCCCTGCGCCCGCGCCCCCGTCGTGAGGAAGCGCGGGCGCAGCGTGGGGCGCCCGCTCAGGTTCTGGACGCCGATCGTCAGCCGAAAAGCCGCAAAGCAGGCGGCGTCGTTCTCGCTATCGCCGATGAAGGCATAGCGGGAGAGCACCACCGTGGGGTCGAGCTGGTAGCGCTCGGCGAGCACGCGCACGCTACCGCTCGCCTTGTCGGCGCGGTCGACGCTCACGTGAAGGTGCACGCTGGAGACGGTCGTCGAGGCGCCGAGCTCGCGTGCCGAGCGGCGCACCCGCATCACCACCTCGGCGTCGATCTGCTGGTGCTCGCCGATGTCGAAGGTGAAGTCGCTCAGACGCCCTGCCACGTCGTCGGCTGCCACCAGCTCCGGATGGCGCAAGCGTAGCTCCTCGACCACTCCTCGAAGCCGCGCCTGGCGGCGCTCGCGCTCCGCAGGCGCTACGGAGTCGAACAACCGTACGCGTCCATCGTTCTTGAGGAAGGTGATGGCGCCGTTCTCGGTGACTGCCCCATCTACGGGCCATTGGTGCGTCACAACGGCTCCCCAGCTCGCCGGTCTGCCGGTCACGACGTACAGCTCGAAGCCCGCGGCACGCAGCTCGTAAAGCGCCTGCAATGCCGAGGGGAGCAGCTGCCCATGATCGAGGAAGGTGTCGTCGAGATCGAACAGCAGCCCACGGAGCTTCGTCAGCCACTCTCGAGGGACGGATTGCAGGGTTTGCATGGCGACCAGGCAGCGCTCAGCGCAGGGTGATCTCGGCAATGACGGTGCTCAGGTACAGCCCCTCGGGAAAGGCTGCCGGCACGGGGTGATCAGGTCCCTGAAACACGCGGTCGACGACCAGTGCGCGCAACCCCACGTCGCGCGCGCCCAGCGCGATCAAACGCGTGAGATCGGCGATGCCGAGGGCTGCGGAGCAGGAGCAAAGCACGAACAGCCCGCCCGGTCGTGTCGCCCGGCAGCCCGCCTGCGCCAGGCGCCGCATGGCTTCGAGGGCGCGCGGACGCTTGGCTCGGCTCGGGGCGAGCTTCGGCGGATCACAGATGACCAGGTCATAGCCGCCCCTTCGTCCGCCCTGCATCAAGGCTTCGACCGCCTCGCCCCGCTCGAAGCGCACGCGGCTACTCAGCTGGTTGTCGGCGGCGCATTCGGCAGCCACTTCCAGCGCCAGCGCGCTGCTGTCGATCGCCTCGACGTCCGCGGCCCCGCCACGCGCGGCCGCGAGCGCAATGGCACCGGTATAGGTGTAGGTGTCGAGCACGCGGCGGCCGCGGGCGAGCTCCTCCACGCGCGCGCGAAGCGGTCGCTGATCGAAGTAGAATCCGGTCTTTTGACCGAGCTCGAAGGGAATTCGAAAGGCGAGCCCTCGCTCCTTGAACTCGAAGGCCGAAAGCGAGCTGTCCCCGCGGATCACGCCGGAGCCAGCTTCGAAGCCTTCGCTCTGCGCCGTTCGGCTGGAGGTGCGATCGATGATGGCTCGGGGCGACAGCGCACTGCTCAAAGCCTCCAAGACCAAGGCTTCGCGGCGCTTCATACCGATGGTCCCGAACTGCACCGCCAGCACGTCTCCCAGCTGATCCACCACCAGCCCGGGCAGGTCATCGCCTTCCGCGTGCACGAGGCGCAGGCCCGTGGTCTCCGCGCTGGGCAGGCCGAAGCCCTCGCGACGCACGACGGCCGCCTGGATGCGCTCGCTCAACAAGCGAGCATCGATGGGTCGTTCGGCGTCACGCGTGTAGAGCCGCACGGGGATGGCCGAGCCCGGGGAATACAGGCCGCGTCCCATCAGGTTGCCGCGCGCGTCCCGGACCACGACCTCGTCACCGGCCAGCACACCACCCTCGACGCGCTCGATCGCCTGAGCGAACACCCATGGATGGCCTGCCCACACGGGCTGCACATGCCCGGCCTTGAGCGTGACACTCCCGACGTTCACGTGCCCTGCGCCGGGGTAATGGGGAAGGACATGGCGAGCGCTCTGATGACACAGACTGGCGGTGCAACCAAGCGTTCGCTCGGTTCGTCCGCGAAGCAGCGGTTCGTCGTCACCAACTGGCTACAAAAAAAGCTGTCCCCGGAGCCTGGAGAACCGAGGACAGCTCAATACGGCTCAAGCTCGGCGCTGCCGGCAGCTTGGAGGCCGAAGCCAGGATTACTGGACGAGATCTTTGAGAGCCTTGAGAGCGGTTGCGCGTACCTTCTTGCTCGCGGGCTTCGCCGGAATCGTAATCGGCTCCTTGGTGAAGGGGTTGATGCCCTGGCGCTCTTTCGTCGCCGGCTTCTTCACGACCCGGAGCTTCACCAAACCCGGCACCACGAACTCGCCCGGTCCCCGCGCCGAGAGTTGCTTGCGGATCAAATCCTGAAGCGACTCGAACACGCGCGATACGCTCTTCTTGTCGATGTCCGACCCATTGGAGAGTTCGGCAACCACTTGAGCCTTCGTAAGCCTCTTTCCAGCCATGTGCGTCCTCCTTTTCGAAAAAACTCTTGTCGAGCTTGACAGCCACTAGTGCCCTTTTCGGCCGCCGCCGGCAGCTAAACACGCCGTTTCGACCGATTCAGGCTGCGGAACGGATAACAGGGTCGCGGCAGCACAATCAAGGGGAAAAAATCAGCGGTGGTGGCCGAAGCGGCTTTTTTCCTGCCGCTCGGTTAGGGGGGCTGGGCCGCGTAGCGGACAACCAGCTCGATCCGTTGCCGCCTTGCGCGGCGTCCCTTGTTCCATGCTTCCCCCACCGCACGCCACCGAAAGAACCCAAAATTCATGCAGCAATTTTGCTGCATTGAGCGTCATCTCTCGCCCCCTCCACGAGCCATGCCAGGGCCGGCGCTGAACGTCCGTTGACCCGTCGCGCGCCCGGCGCCCTGGCCCTGCAGGGGCGGAAACGGCTCCGCTAATCAGCTCACGGGCGAGCGCGTTTTTTTTTCACGCTGGGCTGTCGTTCCGGCGCTCGCGGAGCGAGGACCAGCTCGATTGGGGCAGAACGGACGAGCTTTTTAGCCATCGCGTCCATGCGGCGTTTGCGCGCAGGCACGTCATGGTCGAATCCAATCAGGTGCAGGATTCCATGGGCCAGCAGGAATCGCACCTCGTTCACGAGCGGCCGGCGTCGAGCGTCGGCCTGGCGCTGCGCCGTATCGAGGGAAATCACCACATCTCCGAGCCAGCGCTCCCCGCCCGCGTCAGCAGCGTCGTCCAGCGGGAACGCCAGCACATCGGTGGGGCGATCCTTGCCGCGGTGGAGACGGTTGAGCCGCTGAATGGTGCTGTCGTGCGTCAGCAGCACACTCAGCTCCGCGGTCTCGAGCTCCAGCTCGCGCAGCATTGCCTCGGCCAAGCGGCGGACAGAGCGCGGGCTCAACTCGGGAGAGCCTGGGGCGCGACGAGTGACGAGGGCGGGCACGTTGCGGCGCGTATAGCGCGTTCTTCCGTCCCTTGCGCGTGCTCTCACAGCGCTCTGGCATGACGCGCGTCGGCGTCGTCGCGGTCGCTTTCAGGAAGCGGGCGAGCTCGGAAAATTGGCAATCAGAGCGGAGAATTTCACGTGCCCAGCGCGATCAGAGTTCGCTTTCCAAGCTCTCGCCGTGGAGCTACGTTTCACTTCGTATGGCTCGCCCGTCGCGTCCTCCCGGGTTCGACATGACGTATCGACCGGCGGACACGGCCTTCGGCCCCCCGCTGCGGGCGAAGCTGCCCTCATTCCTGTACCTCTTTCTCGCTCTCGCTGCCGCGATGACGGTGCTCATCGCCGAGCGCAGTCCGACCGACAGCTGGATCTACGTAAACATCGTGGAACGCGGTGTGCGCGGCTTCGTCGGTGCGCGCACGGTCGCGTTCTTGCTCGTGCTGGGAGCGCTTTCTTCGCTGCTGCGGACCAGCATGCGGGGCGTGCGCATCCGCGCCGACGGCGTCGAGTATCGCGACGTGTTCGCGCTCGGCCTGCCTCGATTGCGCCGCTACCGCTGGGCGCAGATCGATCGCATCG
>DASQDA010000661.1:0-2847 GCA_035634435.1 Polyangiaceae bacterium | reverse complement strand
TCCTCCACCAGGACAGAGCGAGGCTGCCAGCGAGCGCCGCTCCGAGCGCCAGCCGAGCGGGCGCGGATACACGATACAACGATGATTTCACGTTCCCGAAGACCTCGAGCCCGCCAGCCGCGAGGCTGAACGAAGCTCATTGCCAGCTCCCCTCCCTCGAGGGGGTGGCTCGGCGGCACCGCTTTCGGTGCCATCGCGTCAGGTCTTCGGACTTGGGGCACGCCGAGTGGCTGCCTACTCACCACCGCTTCCCGGTCGCGCTCGACCAGTGCTTCGGAGTGGCTTTCGTTCCCTATACCGCTGCGGGGCAGTTCCGGACTCGCACCGGATTCCCTTGATGCCAGCCCCGAGGGCTGGCGACGACGATGAGGCAGTCCTTAGCGGAGGTGGTCGGCGCTGACAAGAGGCTTCAGGACTGCAGCGCGAGTTCCACCTGGGGCGGCCTGCGGGCTTCGAGCAGCGCAGCTAGCATGATGGCGCCCGCCCCCAGCCACTCGAGAGGAGCCAGGTTCTGGCGACTCAGGACGGCGGCGGAGGCCACGGCCGTGACCAACTCCATGATGATGAGCACGGACGACTTGCCCGCTTGCATGTGAGCGACGCCCCAGAGCGTGCACACGGTGGCGAGCGAGAGATAGAGAAGCCCAAACGCAGCGAGCTCGAGCCAGACGCCGAGCGGCACCCCGACGGGGAGCGCCTGCACGCCCAGGAAAGTGAGCGGCGCCGCCCACAGCAAGCAGCCGACGAACGACGCTGCAATCTTCGGCGCGACAGGCACGTCCCTAAGCTTGCGGAAGAGGACGTTGTTCAGCGCCAGGGCCATGCCGGAGATCACCGCCAGCAGATCGATCCAAGTCGGCGACTGCGAAAAGACACGGACGCCGCCCAGGATGAGAAAAGCCCCGAGCAGCGCCAGGCCAAGGCTCAGCTTACGTTGCCGATCGACGCGCTCACCGAGGATCCACCAGCCACCGATCACACCCCAGGCGGGCAACAGGTAAAAGAGCACCATCACTCGAACCACGTCGCCCTTCACGATGGCGGTGGCAAAGCTCAGATTGGCGAGGCCCCCGAGCACGGCGAGCAGAAGAATGCTCCCCCCACGGTGTGCCCAGGTCGCGCGCCGCAGCAGCAGCCAGGGGGTGGCGAGCGCACCCACGGAGCCGTGCGCCACCAGGGTGACGCTGACGCCCAGGATGCCGTAGGCACCAAAATACTTGAGCGGCATCCAGCTCAGGCCCCAGAGCGTGGAGCCCGCCAGCAACACGAGCACCGGGTAGAGCGGATTCAGCGCCGGGCTGGCTGGCTGTCGCACGGCGTCAGGTTGGCATCAGATCGCGGCCGCACCAAGCGTCTGCAGCTACCAGCGGTTGAAAATCACAGGTCAGCTCGAGCCGTACATCGCCTCGGCCAGCTCGAACGTTGCCGTTTCGAGCTGCGAGTACGCGGCACGCACGGCCTCCAGGCTGGCGCCGGTCTCGAGCATCTTGCGGAGCGCAACCACCTCACCGCGGACGCGCTCGAGCTGTTGGGGGCTCAGCAAGTCGGCGTAACCCTCCAGCGCCTGCTCGGTGGTGTAGAGCAAGGTTTCCGCCTGATTGCGCGACTCGGCCAGATCGCGGCGCAGCTCGTCCGACTCCTTGTACTTGTCGCCCTCCTGAATCAGCCGGTCGATCTCGCTGTGCGACAAGCCGCTGGTGGGCGTCACGTTGACGGCCTGCGTGCGAGCGGTGCCCAGGTCTTTGGCCTCGACGGACAAGATGCCGTTGGAGTCGATGCGGAACGTGACCTGGATTTTCGGCAAGCCGCGCGGCGCTGGCGGCAACCCGGTGAGATCGAAGCGCGCGAGGCTCCGGTTGTCGCCCGCCATCTCGCGCTCGCCCTGCAAGACGTGGACGGGAACGAAGGACTGATTGTCGACGCTGGTGGTGAACACCTCGCTCCGCTCCGTCGGCACCGTGGTGTTGCGCGGGATCAGACGGGTGAAAACGCCGCCGCCGGTCTCGACACCGATGGAGAGCGGCGTCACGTCCAGCAGCAACACCTCGTCAATCTCGCCGCTGAGGGCACCCGCCTGGATCGCGGCGCCCACGGAGACCACCTCGTCGGGATTCACGCCCTTGTGCGGTTCCTTGCCGAACAGCTCCTTGACCGCCTTTTGCACGGCGGGCATCCGCGTCATACCCCCCACGAGCACCACCTGGCCCACCTTATCCACGCTCAGCTTGGCGTCAGCCAGCACGGCGCGACAAGACTGAATGGTGCGATCGATCAAGCTTGCGGTCAGAATCTCCAGCTCGCTCCGCTTGACCGTCCGTTGAAGATGCAGCGGTCCGGCCGAACCAGCGGCGATGAAGGGGACGTTGATCTCGGTCTCGAGCGACGATGACAGCTCGTGTTTGGCCTTTTCGGCTGCCTCGCGCAGGCGCTGCAACGAGGTGCGCTCCTTGCGCAGGTCGACGCCATGTCCCAGCCGAAACTCGTCCGCCAGCAAGTCGATGATACGGATGTCGAAGTCTTCTCCGCCGAGGTGCGTGTCGCCACCGGTGGCGCGCACACTGAAGACGCCCTTCTGAATCTCCAGGATGGAGATGTCGAAGGTGCCGCCGCCCAGGTCGTACACCGCGATGACTTCGCGCTCCTTGCTGTCGAGGCCGTAGGCCAGCGCCGCAGCCGTGGGCTCGTTGAGAATGCGTTTGACGTCGAGACCCGCGATACGACCGGCGTCCTTGGTGGCCTGGCGCTGGGCGTCGTCGAAGTAGGCAGGAACCGTGATAACGGCTTCCGTCACGCTCTCACCCAGGTAGCTCTCCGCGATTTGCTTCATCTGGGACAACACGAAGCTCG
>DASQDA010000660.1:0-4360 GCA_035634435.1 Polyangiaceae bacterium | reverse complement strand
GGATTCCGCATTTTCGCTGAGCACGGTGGCCACGAGCTGCCGCACGGCAGGGCTCTCGTCCGAAGCGAGCGAGGCCAGCTTGTCGAGCGAGACCAAGCCGACGATGCGGCTCGGATCGAAACCAACGCCGCCCCCGAGCCGCTGGACCTTCGAGAGATGGCCCAGGCGATAGAGCTTCATGACCTCGTCGAAGGCACGAGCGTCCCCGAGCACCACGAGCGCCCAAGCAATCTGCGGCTTGGCACCGGGGCCAGCCTTTGGCAGGGCGGCAAGCAGTGCATCTTTCGCAGGCTCGCCCATGGGCCGGCCGTACTCGGCGAGGGCCGTCGCAGCCATCGCTTGCACCGCCTCCGATGGGTACGAAAGCGCCTTGATCGCAAGGTTCACACCCGCGGGATCCTTGGCCCACGCGAGCTGCTTGAGCGCTTCGGCGCGCAGCTCGTCACTCGCGTCGCTGTCGGCCCAGCGCCGCCACTCCGGAGCCTGCTCGGCTCTGGGCAGCACGAAAATAGCCTTCTTCTTCTCTTCCGCCTGCTCGATCGTCAGCTTCGCCGCTTCTTGCTTGACGCCGATGAAGAGAAACGCCGCGAGCCCTGCTACGGCCAAGATGCCGACCAGGATCATGATCGGCTTGAAGCGACCGCGTTTGAAATTGCCATCGCCCATGTCGAAGCTGTCCGGGAACCCGCCACCGCGCGTGGGCGGCACGGCCGGACCATCATCGTCGGGAGGCCACTTGGCGAGATTCACTTGCGGGAGCGGCGGGCGCGGGGCAGAAGCCGGAGGCAGATTCGGTTCGAGCATGAGTGTTTCCGCGAGCGCTGAGGAGACCGGGCGGTTAAATCCGCGCGCAGTCGACCGTTGGGGAAAGCGCGCGGGGACCTTAACACTACTCAGTCGTCCTGGGGCGCTTCGAGCGCGTAGCACTCACTCAGCGGACACAGGCTTGGCGGGGGAGCAGACTTCGGCGCGCGCATTGGAGCCGCGCCATAAAGTTTGGTCGCGACTGAAGCTCACGACTGCATCTGCGCGGGCGGCTCGCTGCCGCGGCCCCACGGCCAAGGCTCTGAGGCCGTGAATCCTACGCTGGCGGCCACTCATCGCGGCGCAAGCGTGCCTTTGCTGGTCGCGGTACTGACCACGTTGGTCGCCACTGGCCTCTCGTATCTACTGCCTGAGCAGCACGCGGCGACTGGCGTCGGCTTGTGGTTCCTGACCGTAGTCTACGTGTTGGTGCTGCGCTCTGGCGACACCTGCGCAATACGCGAGCACGGGCTTTCGCTCGGGGGTGTGTTCGAGAGCGAGCCTCTGTCGGCGCGGCGCATGCTGACCGCGCTGGCGGTCGCCGTCAGCTGGGCCGCGGGCATGGCCGTGCTCGTGCTGCCGCCCTTCTGGCTAGGCTACGTGCTGTGGTATGGCCCGGCTTCCTCATTCGAGCCTGCCGCGCCGCCGCGCGTCGACACCGAGGTTTTGGGCCAGCTGCTCGGCATCGCGTTTCCCGAAGAGGCCTTCTTCCGTGGCTACCTGCAGAGCGCGCTCGACCGGGCCTGGCCGCCGCAACGCCGCGTGCTGGGCGCGCGGCTCGGCTGGAGTCTCCTGGTGACGAGCGCTATCTTCGCGGTCGGACACCTCGCGACCGAGCCGCAAGTCGGCAGGCTCGCAGTGTTCTTCCCTGCGCTCCTGTTCGGTTTCCTGCGCGCGAGGACCGGCGGGATCGGCGCTTCCATTCTCTTTCACGCTGCGTGCAACCTCTTTGCGTCCTATCTCGGGCGCAGCTACGGTCTTTTCAGCTGATGATTCCCGGTGTGCTGCTCGACGAAATCATTGTCCGCGCCCTGCGCGAGGATCTCCACGCCGGCGATCTGACCACGGACGCCGTCGTCGGCGCCGACGACCGCGCCGTCGGCCGTGCCGTGGCCCACGCGCCACGCGTGGTGTGCGGTGCCGTGGTGTTCGCCCGCGTCTTCTACGCGGTGGATCGAGGGCTGCGCGTCGAGGCGTGTCTGGACGAGGGAGCGCGTGCAAAGCCCGCGGACGTGTTGTTCGTGGTGGAAGGTTCCACACGCTCGATCTTGCTCGGCGAGCGCACGGCGCTCAATTTCGTGCAGCGCCTGAGCGGGATCGCCAGCCTGACGCGGAGCTTCGTCGATGCGATTCCCGCGGGCAGCGCGCTGCGGGTGGTGGACACCCGCAAAACCACGCCGGGGCTGCGCGCGCTCGAGCGACACGCGGTGCGCACCGGAGGGGGACACAACCACCGCAACGATCTCGGCGCCTCGGTGCTGATCAAGGACAACCACATCGTCGCCGCGGGGAGCATCGGGCGCGCCATCGAGCGAGCGCGCGCCTACTCGCCGCATACAACCCGCATCGAGGTCGAGGTCGAGTCACTCGAGGGGCTGGACGAAGCCCTCGCACATCGTGCCGATTGCGTCTTGCTCGACAATTTCGCCGAAGAGCTGCTCCCCGAGGCGGTGCGGCGGGCCAGCGGGCGCGCGTTGCTGGAGGCGTCCGGCAACATGAGCGTGGCGCGCATTCCGGCGCTGGCAGCGGCGGGCATCGATATCGTGAGCGTCGGGGCGCTGACGCACTCGGCCAAGGCGTCGGACATTGGACTCGACATCCAGCGGCTCGGCTGACGGCAGCGTGTTCGATGTGGCTCGTTACGAGCGATTGCGGAACGAGCGTGGCGCCCGGCTCGGGCACCCGTTGTCAGCACGCGCAGTAACCGGCTCGACCAACGACGATGCGCTCTTGGCCGCCAGACAAGGGGCAGCACACGGAGCCCTCTTCATCGCTGAACGCCAGAAGGCGGGCCGCGGTCGCCGCGGGCGTGCCTGGTACGCCGAACCGTCGGCGAGCTTGCTGTTCTCGCTCGTGCTGCGCGAAGGCTTTCCGTTGTCGGCGCTGGGTGCCCTTCCGCTGGCCTCTGGGCTTGCCGTTCGAGCCGCGCTCGCCCGCTGGCTGCCGCAGGCCGAAAGCGAAGGGAGCATTCTGCTCAAATGGCCAAACGATGTCTGGGTGCGCCAACGAAAGATCGCCGGCGTGCTGGCAGAGAGCCAAGTGCAAGGCACGGCGCCAACCTGCATCGTGCTGGGAATTGGCATGAACGTGAGCAGTCGCAGCTTTCCGAGCCAGCTTGCCACCAGCGCCACCTCCGTCGTGCGCGAGGGCGGCGCGGCCGATCGCGAGGCGCTCCTGGTCGACACGCTCGTGGAGCTCGAAGCCTACCTGGACCTGCTCCTGCGCGCGGGGGTCGCCGCCCTGCAGCCCGAGTTGCTGGCCTTCGATGCGCTGCGGGGCCGTCGGGTGAGCGTAGAGACCACCCGCGGCGTCGGTGCCGGGATCGACGAGCAAGGGCGGCTCTTGCTCCGCGTGAGCCCCTCGGAGCTGTGTGCCATCAGCTCCGGCAGCGTCGACCTGACAGACGCATAAGGGGCGGATCGGAGCGCCTCGTCCGGCATCGGCCCGGCGCTACATGCCATAAACCCCGCGCATCCGGCCAGGATGGAGAGCGAGTTGCAGTTAGCCCCCCCACGAGGCAAAGTGGCCTCCCACCACGACCGGGGCGGCGTGGAACAGCCCCTTATTGCAACATGGCAACTGAAGAAACCGTCGCGCACATCTCCAAGTCTCTCGGCGAAGTCGAAGAGACTCCCCTCACCCAGATTTCGGAGGTGGTCCGCGTACTCGGCGAAGAAGGCGCGCTCGCCTTGCTCAAGGAGACGTTGGATATCGAAAAGAAGGGCGGCATGCTGCTAGCGGACGGTACGCGGCGGCGCAGTCCCGGCGGCGTGTACTTCCAGCTGGCACGCAAAAAGCTGCCCGCGGACGAGAAGAAACAAATCTTTCGCGAGAAGAAGCTGCCCGCGAGCGATGCGCCGCCGCCGTCATCACCGGTAGCCCCGGATGCGTCCAAGTTCCCGCGCCGGCGCGTGGTCGAGGTCATCCCCGCACGCGCGGCGCCTGCCCGCCCGAAGCCAGGCGCGTTCGTGCCCCCCGAGCTGCCGAGCGCCCTCACCCGCGCGCGGATCCGTCAGCAGGTGAGCCTCGCGGTCGCGCCTCTGCCGCTCGAGGAGCAGTACCATCTCCTGCTCGACTTGGTCGCCGACATTCACGACCGCGTGACCGGTGCCGGGGGAGCAGGCCCAAGCGCGGCTGAAGCAGCGCCGCCACGCGCAACGCGCTCGCGCGCTCCACGTCAGAAGTAGAGCCTCAGCTGGGGCTCAAGCGGCCCGTGGGGATCCTGCGTCCGCGGGATCGGTGAGCGCGCTCGCCAGCAAGCGCCGTCCGCGGTGCAGCCGGCTCATGACGGTGCCGAGCGGCACCGCGAGCGCGCTGGCAGCATCGCGATACGAGC
>DASQDA010000659.1:0-2538 GCA_035634435.1 Polyangiaceae bacterium | reverse complement strand
CCGGGGCAAGGCACCTCCAAGTGCAGCCCTAGTTCTGCGGCTCTTTCGGCGCTCAGGCGCCTCGTGGGGAAATACTCATATGACTGCGATCGGCGGCGTTATCAGGCAATTCAATCGAGGCCCTTGGGCGCGACTCGGCGTGCTTGCCGCGCTCCTCGCGGCGGCGGGTTGCAGCTCAGAGGACAACAGCGGCGGTAACCCGGCCGGCGCAGGAGCGGCCGCCGGGAGCGCGGGGACCGCCGGCGGCGGCGGCGGTGCAGGCGGCATGGGCGGCGCTAGTGGCGGCGGCGCGTCCGCGGCCCCGTCAGCGGGCGGGATGAAGGGAATCGACATTTCTTTCGGCGGGACCGGAGGCGGCGGCGAGCAAGAGCCGCCTCCGAACGAAGGTTCCGGCGGACGCGAGGTCACCGAACAGTGCGCCAGCACGAAGGCCACCGCCACCGACGTCGTCACGGTGCGACCCGCGGACATCATCTTCGCGATCGACAGCTCCGGCAGCATGGACGAGGAAATCGAGTTCGTTCAGACGTACATGAACGGGTTCTCGCAGCAGATCGTGGCCAGCGGTGTCGATGCGCGTGTGATCGTGATCGGGGAGCGCGGTGCAATTTGCATCGGTGCTCCGCTCGGCTCGGGCCAGTGCCCCAATGATTCGCGCCCTCCCGCGTACGTGCACGTGACGAGCCCCGT
Organism: Polyangiaceae bacterium; assembly: GCA_035634435.1. Taxonomy (GTDB): domain Bacteria; phylum Myxococcota_A; class Polyangia; order Polyangiales; family Polyangiaceae; genus PMG-095. The sequence continues at coordinate 1,848 of DASQDA010000659.1, read as the reverse complement.
CGACAGTCACGACGCGTTGAACGTGATCATCGAGAGCTATCCGACCTGGCGTCAGCATCTCCGTCCCGAGGCCACCAAGTCGATCGTGGTCGTTACCGATGACGATGCCGTCGACGACGAGGATGAGGACACGCCGAACAACTCTGCCGCCGAGTTCCAGGCAAACCTGGCCGCTCTCGACCCGGTGATGTTTGCAAGCTGGACGCTGAACGGCGTGTTCTGCTTCACGAACTGCGCGCAGGCCGCTGCTGTCGGCCAGGTTTATAAGGACCTGGTTGCGGCAACGATGGGCGTGGCAGGTGACCTTTGCTTGCAGGACTTCAAACCCGTGTTCGACAAGCTCGCGGAAAAGATCGTCACCACCTCGGGCACCGAGATCGAATGTGAGTGGCCGTTTCCCGCGGCTCCCGCAGGCCAAGCTTTCTCCGGTGACCTCGTCGAGGTGCACCGCACTGCCGCCGCGGTGACCTCGGACCTGGAGCAGGTCAGCTCGGCCGCCGCGTGCGGGCCCGGCGGGTGGCACTTCGATAGCCAGCTCAACCCCACCAAGATCATCGCTTGCGCGAACACGTGCACGGAGATTCAAGCGCAGGAAGGGGGGCAGATCGACGTGGTGTTTGGCTGCGAATCGGTCGGCAGCTGCGTGGCGAGCGGCTCTTCGACGATCGACAACGCCACCGAGAGCTGTGAGTGGCCGCTGCCAGCGCCGCCTGCGGGTCAGACGCTGCAGATCGAGAGCGTCAACGTGCGCTACACGAGCGCGACGGGCTTCGCGACGGAGCTCGGCAACGTCAGGGGAGAGGCCGCTTGCGCGGACGTGGATCACGGCTGGTACTACGACAACGCGACCAATCCTGCAGCGGTGATCGCCTGCCCGCAAACCTGCACCGAGGTGCAAGCGGGCGGCGAAGAATCCAAGATTGACGTGCTCTTCGGCTGCGCGACGGTGCCGGCGCCGCCGCGCTGACGTGAGCGCGAGGAGTCTATGGGCGCCGACCGCAGTCGGGTTCGCTGCGGCTGGGCCGAAAAGGACCCGCTGTACGTGGAGTACCACGACTCGGAATGGGGCGTGCCCGTACACGACGATCGGGTCCTGTTCGAGTTCTTGGTGCTCGAAGGGGCCCAGGCAGGGCTCAGCTGGCTCACCATTCTCCGCAAGCGTGCTGCCTACCGGCGCGCGTTCGCTGAGTTCGATCCCACGAAGGTAGCCCGCTTCGATAGCCGGAAGGTCGAGAACCTGCTGGCGGACCCCGGAATCGTGCGCAACCGCCTGAAGGTCGCGTCAGCGGTGGCGAACGCTCGCGCGTTTCTCGCCGTGCAGCAGGAGCACGGCAGCTTCGCTGCTTATCAGTGGAGCTTCGTCGATGGTAGACCGATCCAGAACGCCTTCGCGACCCTCGCCGAGGTTCCCGCCCGAACGCCCATCTCCGACACCTTCAGCAAGGAGATGAAACGGCGAGGTTTCAGCTTCGTGGGCTCGACCATCCTGTACGCACACATGCAGGCGGTGGGCATGGTGAACGATCATCTGGTCACCTGCTTTCGTCACCGTAAGCTCGGTGGCTGAGCAGACGCGCTTGCGCTCAGCCACGGCTTGTTTGCCGCCCTCGCGGCCGCTGCCTCATGTCATCTGGCTGATGAAACGATCGGCTTCGGCGATGCTCGCTTGCATCTCTTTGACCAGCCGCTCGATGTCGCGCTCGAGCTCCGGGAGCTGTTGCTCGAGGCCTGTCAGGGCGGCCGCGTTGAGGTTGTGTTTCAAGAAGAGCACGCGGTCTTCGAGCTTCTGTAAAACGGGCGCCAGGCTCCGCTCCGCCCGGCGCATCACCCGCAGCAGGCGGTCGACAT
>DASQDA010000658.1:0-5393 GCA_035634435.1 Polyangiaceae bacterium | reverse complement strand
GCCGGAACTAGCTCGGGGCAATCAGCAACCGCAAGAGGTGCCTGGCTGCACTCTGAAGGTCCATTACCGGCAGCGGCATCCTGGATAGAGTCGGTCTCGTCCACCGGGGGCCAACCATCGCGGCTGGTGAGCGCTGCGCGACACACGCCGAGAACATCGTCCTGCGACAAGCCGTTGCGAAACGCAAAACACGTAGCGGGACCCGCACCGTCGTCGCGCACGCAGATGCCGCAGTCAGCGGCACAGCTCGACCCACACGGGCAATCGCGCCCGCTCGAACACTCGCGCTGACAGTATCCCCGTGAATTGCAGAAGCCGCCGTCACAGTCGCCCAGGCTACTACACTGTTTCGGTCGGCTGCCGACGCAGGATGCGGTCAGGACCACGCACGAAAGGGCGATGGCGAGAGCCGCCACCGACTTGCGCAGCATCGAGCGTCGCTGTCGCACATCACCAGCACTTGAAGCGACCATGCTGTGAACGGCGTATCAAAGTTGATCGACCCGTCGCAACAACGAAAGCTGCCGCGCATAAATGACTAGTACGCGGTAAGGGCGAGAGCAGCCGCGACCGACCTAGTAGGTTGTGGGGCACACGTCTCGAGCCGTGGGCGTCGCTAACCTCCCCGCGTTGCAGAGGCGCCGTAAGGGCTGCGCCGCTGCGGCTCGCGTGCACAAGGTGTTGTAGCGACAGCGGGCTGGCGGGGCTCGACTTGCGCAGTGCCGCCGTGAGCATCCCTGAAGATGTCGATCACCGGCTGGTGGCAGCAAGCCGGCGCGACCGTGCTGACACTATGCTCGAGGGAAATTGCAATGTTGCCGACGGCGTTCATAGCTGGGGTCGAAGCACGGCGTCGGCGCCAGCATCGCTCGTAGATCGCGCAGGGCTCTCGCAATTCTCTTGACATCTTTTTGCTGCATCGCGGTTCGCGTCGCGCAGCTTTGTCTCAAACCGTAGCGTGCGCGGCGCAAGAGACCTCTCGAGCGCTTCGTAGCAGCGTGTTCGTCTCCAAACGCATCGAGACCTGCAACGTGCGTCAACACGCAACCTCCTGTCTCGAAAGTTGCAGATGTAAAGTGTGTGTCATGCAGTCCGTCGCGAAGGTCTCGGATACCATGCTGAAGCTCGTTGCTGGCGGCGAGCACGACCTTGCTCATCTCTCCGATGCTGAGCTGCTCGTGAACACACGCCGGCTTGTCGGAGCCTCCAATAAGCTGTTCGCGGCGCTCCTGCTGCACCTCGCGGACATCGACGCGTGGCATTCATCGGCAGCGTTCGTGTGCCAGCTTGTACACCTATGCATCTACGAGCTCCGCATGTCCGAGGATGCCGCTGCACGGCGCTCGAGCGCCGCACGATGGGTCAAAGCCTTTCCGCCCCTCCTCGACGCGGTCGCAGCGGGCGAGCTCCACCTGACGGGGCTGTTGATGCTAGGGCCTCACCTCACACAGCAGAACCACGTCGAAGTGCTGGCGCGTGCCAAGCTCCGAACCAAGAAGGAGCTAGCGATGCTGGTGCGGGAGCTGCATCCGCTGCCGCACGTGCACGATCAGATGGAGGCGCTCGGGCCCGAGCCGCTGCGCGCCTCCGGCGAGCCAGCCTGGAAAGAATGGGTTACCTCGCTGGGCGGGCCCGTGCGGGAGCTGCCCTCGGCAGAGCGGCCTGGCGACTGGGCGGATGACCCCATTCCAGCTAGCGACGAGCAGCACGCAAGCACGACCGACGAAGACGCCGCCCCCGCGCTCGCGCCACCGGCACGGTGCGAGCTACCGCCGATCACGGCGCCGCAGCAGTACCGAATGCAATTCAGCACCACTGAAGAGCACGTTCGGCTCGTGGAACGTGCCAAAGGGTTGCTCGCCCGCACCGCTCCGGGGCGCTCGCTCGGCGAGCTGCACGAAGAGGCCATGAAGTTGCTGGTCGCCCGCCTCGAGAAGGTGAAGTTCGCGGTGACGGAACAGCCGCGACCGGCGCAGCCCGCGTCAGCGGAGTCCGCAAAGACGCAGGACGGAGCTGAGCTCGGAAGCGGGCCGAACGCTGCGTCGCAAGAGCACGAGCCCCGGCCAGAGCAGAACAGCGCGCCGCGCCAGCGCGGCAGAAACGTCGCCGGCGCCGTGAAGAGCGAGGTCTTCGTGCGCGACGCTGGGCGCTGCACCTACGTCGATGAGCGGGGCGAGCGCTGCCGCGAGACGCGTTACCTGGAGCTGCACCATCTCAAGCCGGTTGCCTGCGGAGGCGAGCAAGCCGCGACGAACCTGGCGCTGCGTTGCGTGGCCCACAATGCGCTCGCCGCCGAGAAAGACTTCGGAGGAGCCCTCATCTAGCACAAGCGTCACCGGCGGAGGCACGAGTCCTTCGCCGCGCAGGCGCGGCAACGGACCTGCAGCCACCCGCTGAGCAGAGCGGCGAAGTTGGCTGAAGGGTGAGCACGCGCAACGCCGCGCAGGGTGGTCTGCCGGACGCCTTCACCAGGGCCGATAGCGGCTCGTCTCAATCGGTGCGCCGGTGCTTGCGGCAGCAAGGTCTCGCGCGATGGTGTCACTGACGTGGCGGAGCTCCAGATCCTGCAGCCCGCGCCCGGCGATGCCCTGGAGGCCCAGAGGGGCGCCCGAGCAACTATCCGGTGAGGCTTCCCATGGAATCGGAGTCGCCGTCGTAGTTGACGGCGAGGCGCACGCCGTGTTCGAAACTTTGCGCGCGAACGCGCAGACCCGGCACAGTGTGCGGACGCGCCTCGTCAGCACCTGGAAGATGCGACGAGCACGTTGCGCCATGCCTCAGTCCCATTCTGGTAACCACCCTGCGCCGTGCCGAGCGACCCGCCGGCTTGACGCACCCGGCGCACCATGGCACGGCATTTTCTTCGGCTTTCGAGGGAGTCCGGCTCACGACGAGCTGCGACAGCTCGAATAGAGCGTCGGTGGTGGTGTCGCGTAACACGGCGATGGTTCGCCGAGTCAGGCTGCGAAGTGGTGGTTTTCAGGCACGTGCGGTCGTTCAGTGCAGTGGCTCTTTCGCTTCTTACGCTCTGGTCGTGTGAGGCGGCCGACAAGTACAGGTACGGTTCGGGCGGCGGCGGCAGTGGAGGGGAAGCTGAGCCGACGGATGGCGGTGCTGACGGAGACTCGTCGGGCGGCGAGCCAGAGGCTGGCGCGCCAAACGGTGGCACGTCCGGGGCCCCGAGCGCCGGGGACGCCGGCACGGGCAACGAGACCGGCGAGGGGGGTTCCATCGCAGAGCCCATGGATCCCTGCGACGGCGCTCCGTGCCGCAACGGCGCGACGTGTGAAGTCGACGGCGACGGATTCATTTGCGCGTGCCTACCCGGCTACGAAGGCACGCTCTGTGACGTGAGCACGGACGACTGTGCGGATGCTCCCTGTCAGAACGGCGGCACATGCGTGGACGGTGTCGGCGAGTACACCTGCCAGTGCGCCGTCGGCTTTTCCGGCGCTGCTTGTGAGCGAGAGGTGCACGATTGCTCGGACGAGCCGTGTCTGAACGCCGGCACGTGCGCGGACGATGGCGAAGGCTACGTGTGCACGTGCGCCGCCGGCTACGAGGGCACCAACTGCGAGACCAATGTCGATGATTGTGCCGAGAACCCGTGCCTCAACGAGGCCGCCTGCGAAGATCGCGTCGACGGCTATCGTTGCGCGTGCAAACCGGGATACTCGGGCGCTCGCTGCCAGACGAACATCGATGACTGCGCGGCGGCGCCGTGCCTGAACCGCGGCACCTGCATCGACAACATCGGCTCCTACACGTGCAGCTGCCCCACCGGGTTCAGCGGCGCTCGCTGCCAGACGAACGTGAACGATTGCAGCGCCATGCCGTGCCAGAACGCGGGCACGTGCGTCGACGGCGTGAGCTCTTACACCTGCACCTGCAGGCCCGGCTACAGCGGCGCCCACTGCGACGTGAACGTGAACGACTGCGCGCCGAACCCTTGTCAGAACCGCGGCGCCTGCACGGATGGCGTCAATACCGTTACCTGCACCTGCGCGACGGGCTTCTCGGGCAATCGCTGCCAGACCAACATCAACGAGTGCGCACCGAACCCCTGCCTCAACGGCGGCACCTGCACGGACGGCGCGGGGGCTTACACGTGCGCGTGTCTCGCTGGATACAGCGGTAACCGCTGCCAGACCAACATCAACGACTGCGCCCCCAATCCGTGCCTCAATGGCGGCACCTGCACGGACGCCGTCAACGGCCGCACGTGCGCGTGCGCGGACAACTGGGGCGGTGCGACGTGCAACACCAGAATCTTCCAGGGCATCGGCTTGCTCCCGGGAGCCACGGAGAGTCGTGCGCTGGGCGTGAGCCGCGACGGAAACTACGTTGTCGGGCGATCGAGCCCGCCTACGGGAGACACCGTCGATAGACCGTTCTACTGGCGCAACGGAACCATGACCGAAATCGGCAGTGACGATCTCCAAGGCTGGGCCGTGGGCGCCAACCTGGACGGCAGCCTGATCGTCGGCACCACGCGGCTCCAGAACGTCCTTCGCGTCAGCTACTGGGATCGAGCGGGAAGCCTTTTCACCCTGGATGGTGTTCCGCGCCCGGTGGTAGGCGGCTTCTATGACGCGGAGGCCATTGGCATCAGCAACACGGGAGGCGTGATTGCGGGTATCTCGGATCAGGGTACACGCATGGCGTGCCGCTGGGTAGGTATGAATCCCGATCCAGAGCTCATGGTCCCGCCGGCTCCGTACACGGGTGACAGCTTCCCGATGGACATCAGCGCCAACGGTAATGTGATCGTGGGGTACACTCAAACGCCGGACGTCGCCTTCGCCTGGACAACCAGCGGTTTTCGCGCGCTCCCCGGATCGGCCGAGGCCGCTCAGGCGACCGCCGTCAACGACAACGGCACGATCATCTTCGGCACCGCGTTGCCCTCGGGGGGCATGGTGCGCTGGACCGGCACCGGCGCCATGGTGTCCATCGCGACAGCGGGGAGCGTAACGGACGTCAACGGAGACGGCACCGTCGTCGTCGGCCATCGCGGTTCGGCCGACGCGCTGATCTGGACTCAGGCAAACGGGGCGCGCTCACTTGCCACAGTGCTCACCGGGCTTGGAGCCAACCTCACCGGCTGGACGCTGAACGCGGCGACAGGGGTCTCCACGAACGGACGCGTGATCGTGGGCTGGGGAACCCACAACGGAAGCATAGAAGGCTGGGTCGCCCACTTGCCGTGAGCGGGGGGTTTGTAACTCCTAATTATTAACAACAGGCAAGATTGACTTGTAGGCGCTCAGGTTACTGACCTGATTGCCATGCGTATGTCCATCTTTACCCGGTGTTCCGCCCTTGCTGGGGCCGCGTTTTTGCTGATCGACTGCAGCGCTTCCGAAACCGATGGCTTCGAAACAGGCGGAACG
>DASQDA010000657.1:0-7987 GCA_035634435.1 Polyangiaceae bacterium | reverse complement strand
CGGACAGCAAAGACGTACGCAAAAGGTAGCGACGGGCCTATCCAGAAGAAGTGGGCCTTTGGCGGTATCGTCGTGGGCATCGGTGCTTCTAACCCTCGCTATACCGCAGCGCCTTCGCTGCTCACTGAAATTCGATGCCGGCCTCCCGCGCCTTTTGACGGAGCCGCCCCACGCGGCCGCAGCCTGCCCTGCCCTGCCCTGCCCTTGCTTGCAGTTTTGGGCTTGATCTATGCTGCGGCAAGTGACGCTAGTCGGCCGGTTCAAATCAGTACGCAAGCGGCTGCGCGCGCTCTGGCGGCGTGAGGTCTATGCCAGGCTGAGCACACAACAGGCGTTCGAGCGCATCTATGCGACCCAACACTGGGGAGCCAGCGAGGACGGCTTTTGCTCGGGGCGTGGCTCATCCGACGTCTACACACGTGGGTACGTGGAGGTCATTCGTGATTTCATCGTGCAGCGCGAGGTTCGACAGGTCGTGGACCTTGGCTGCGGCGACTTCCGGGTGGGCCGTCAGCTGCTGGCTCCAGGCCTGACTTACACCGGTGTCGATATCGTGCGGCCTCTGGTTGAAAGAAACCAGCTGCGCTTTGGAGCGCCGAATGTCTCCTTCGTGGTGCGCGACATGGTGCGGGAGGCGTTGCCGGATGGCGAGCTGGCCCTCCTGCGACAGGTACTACAACACCTCTCGAACCAGCAGATTCTGCAGGTGCTCGCCAACTGCCGTCGCTATCGCTACCTCGTCGTGACCGAGCACCTCCCGATTGAGGGCGCCGTGACTCCCAATCTGGACAAGCCCCACGGTCCCGACATCCGGCTGCAGGACAGGTCAGGCGTCTTTCTCGAGCTGCCGCCGTTCAACTGCAAGACCGAGGTCTTGACCGAGACTGCCATTGGTCCTGGCGAAGTGCTGCGCACCGTGCTGATCACGAACAGCGCGCCGCCGTGAGCGAAGCCTTCCAGTTCCGGGCAACACGACCTGAGCCGCAGAACCCGCGGGTATTGCTCGGCGCTTTGCGCCCCGACGCCAGCCAAGCTACAGCTGCTTTCGCATGGACTTGGTCAATCGCGCGTTGTTCTCGCCGTTTCTGGCGCAGCTCGTGGTCACGCGACGCTGCAATCTGACCTGCGGCTATTGCAACGAGTACGACACGGATTCAGCGCCCGTTCCGCTCGAGCTGCTGAAGAGCCGGCTCGACAAGCTGAAGGAGCTCGGGACCTTCACGGTGGAGTTCACTGGCGGCGAGCCGATGCTCCACCCCGACATCTACGAGCTGATCCGTTACGCGCGCGCGGCGTCGTTCCACAAGGTCATGATGATCTCGAACGCCTACCTGCTGAACGCGAAGAAGGTTCGTGCGTTGAACGAGGCGGGGCTCGCCGAGATGCAGGTGAGCGTCGACGGGGTGCTACCCAACGCGACCACGGTCAAGGTGTTGAAGCCGATGATGCCGAAGCTGCGCATGCTGGCCGAGCACGCAAAGTTCAACGTCGTCTTGAGCGCGGTGATGGGCGCCGCCCCGGACGAGGAGGTGTTGCAAGTGGTCGCCACGGCGCGCGAGCTCAAGTTCCGCCCCCGCGTGCTGGTGCTGCACGACGGCCAGGGCCACATGTTGCGGGACGAGGGCAGCGTGGCCCGGCTGGAAAAGGTGAAACGGGCAATGGGCTCGAGTCGCTTCGGTGAGGCGCACGACTACCGCGAGCGCATTCTGCGCACCGGGCAAGCGCCGTTCAAGTGCCGCGCCGGCAGCCGCTACCTGTACGTCGACGAGTTCGGTACGGTCCACTGGTGCTCGCAGACACGGGGCGTCTTCCAGAAGCCGCTGATGGAATACTCGAAAACGGATCTTCAGAACCAATTTTACACGCCGAAGAGCTGCTCCAACACCTGCACGCTCGGCTGCGTGCGCACGCAGAGCGCCTTCGACGAGTGGCGCTCGCAGCCGTTGCAAGGCGTGCGCCACCTCCCCGTCGCTCACTGAACGACCGTTGCCAAAGGCGTGCTACAGCGGATCCAGCATGGCTGAACCACAGGTAACCACGGGCGACGCCGAGCACGTACGCGCCGCCCTGGCGCACAACGAAGCATTCTACCGCACCTACTACCGGAACCCGCTCATCCACTTTCGTTACGACCTGCTCTACCGGGCACGACGCATCGCGAAGTTGCTAGCGAGCTCGGGGGTGGATGTCAGCCGTCCAGGGTTTTCCGTGTTCGAATACGGCTTCGGCGCCGGCCACCTGTTGAAGACGTTGCGACACGCAAGCCTCATAAAGGGAGTCGAGGCGTCGGACGCTGCAGTGGCTCGCCTGCGCGAAAAGTGGCCTTCGAACGCTGCCCGGTTGGAGCTGGAGCAGTGGTCGGACGCAACGCGTTTGCCTTACGGCGACGCGGAGTTCGATCTGACTATCTGTAGTCACGTGCTGGAGCACTTGCCGGATGACGAGCTGGCGCTTGCGGAGCTCGAACGCCTCACGCGCCCAGGGGGTCACCTGCTGATCATCCTGCCGGCCAACGAGCGCTTGTTTCCCGGTTCCAAACACCTGCGCCTGTACGCCGTCGAGGAGTTTTCCGAACGTTTGCGGCGGCGCGGTCTGGAGCAGGTTGCGGTGGACGAGCACCAGCGCTTCGACCGCCCCTGGAAGCACTACAAGCTCATCCTGGCGACGCGCACCAGTCGCCTGGCGCGTGTGGGGCTCAGCGGCACGGCAGCTCTGGCCTTCTTGCCCCCAGCGCTCCTGTCGTGGCAGTTGCTTGCGGCGCTTGACGGCGTGCTGGCGCGGACAGGCGCCCCGAGCACCAGCATTGCTTATCTGTTCCGCAAGCCGCTGCGCTGACGCGAGCGGCCTCCGGAGTCACGCGCTGGCGCCAGCCGGGAAGCTCGCGCCAGTGAACCTGCCTCAGAAGTTGAGCGCCACCTGAGCCAGGAACGAGCGCGGCCGCTGGCGGATCGTGCGTTGCGCGAACTCCGTGCTCGGCACGGTGTCGTACTGCCAATCCATCGCGTTGTAGACGCCCACGTTGTACGTGGCGTTGAAGCGCTCCACGACGCCGCTGAACACCAGATCCCACACCACGCCCGTGTCGGTGGTGCCCTGGCGCGGGCAAGTCACTTCCGCGAGACCCTCGGGATCGCAGGCAATGTCGCGCCGGCTGACGCGGGTATCGAAGCGTGGTCCTTCGACGCTGACGCGGGTAGCGAGCACCAGAGAGCGGCCGATGATCGGAACTACGGCCTTGGCCGAGCCCAGTACCCAGGGGGAATTCGGCACCTGACGAAGGTTGTCATCGTTGAGGTAGCTCGCCTTCTGGACCGAGGTCGACGCCGAAAGCATCCAGCCCTGCCGCCAGTCGTGCCGCACCTCTGCTTCGCCGCCAACCACCACCACCGGCGCGTCGGAGTTCCGATACTGGTTAACGGTACCGCCCTGGTAGGAGACGGTTCCGAGCTCGATCAGATCCGAGACGTAGTTGGTGTAGCCGGCCACCACGCCGCTGACGGCATTGGAGAATCGGTGCGTGAACTCCGCTTCGCCCGACAGCACCTGCTCGGGCTCGATGCTGGTAGGCGCAATCTGGATGCTCGAGACGAAAAACCGCTCGTACACGCTGGGCACGCGGAAAGCCTTGCCCAGAATCAGCTTCAAGTTACCGCGCTCGTAAGGCTTCACGATGAGCGCGAGCCGAGGGCTCAAGGAGTCGACGACGTCGAAATCGAGCTGATCGAAGTAATCGATACGCGCGCCGGCCGAGAGCCGCACCGAGGGCGTCAGCACCGCGTCGAGCAGCGCGTAACCGGCGATGTTCGCGAAGGGGTCGTCGGTGTCCGTGATCGGTCCGGCGTCGTCGCCCACGTAGCCCGGGCGCGCCCGATCGTCGATGTTGTACTGGTGCGTCTTGAAATGCTGCGTCAAGTCCGCGCCCGCCGTCAGCTTGACGGCAGGAGAGAGCTTGAGGACCACACGCTCTTCGATGCCAGCCCAGATACCGGTGTACTCGTCGTTTTCCACCCCGAATGACTCGGGATCCACCGCGTTGGGTGCATACGGCAGGTTACTTCGGTACTTGTAGGTGTCGAAATGCACCCGCGTGAGCCACTCGACCGTACTCCAGACGGGCTCGAACTGCAGATCGACGAAGGCGCGGGTGTCGGTGTTCGTCGTGCGTGGGTCCCCGATGGGCGCTCCGAAGGGCGATGCGGGGGAGTGTTTTCGCTGCGACGTGAGCATCCAGCGCGCGGAGAGCGATCGATACCACGCGTGTCCGCCGAGCGTCGCCGCGCGCATCGCGTCGGCGCCTCGCACCAATCCGGTCGCTGCGTTTCCCTGGTAGTCGAGGATCGACGGGCCTCCGGCGGTCGGCGTGGCCACGAACTCCGGATAGAAGCGGTCGATACCGGCGGATTGAGCCCCGGCCACTGATACCCACAAGCCCGCGTCGCGAGCCGCTTGCCACACCATGGTGGCTCGCGCGCGTCCTGCGCCTTGAGCGGTGGACACGGCGATCTCCCCGTGAGTGGGCGCGCCCTTGGCACGCGTTACCAGGTTGATGACGCATAAAAACGCGCCGGTACCGTAAACGACGGAGCCCGCTCCGCGAATGACCTCGATGCGATCGACGTCGTCGATGTCGACGCGCGCATCGAAGCCCACGTACGACGTCCAGATCCAGTTGTCGTTGGTGGGATGACCATCGACCAGCACTAGGATTCGATTGCCGTAGTCACCCGGGCGCGAGAAGCCACGCACGCCCGTGGAATGGTAGGTATCGTCGTAAGACAGATAAATGCCGCGGACGCCGCGAATGGCCTCGGCGATGGTCGGGTAACCCATCGCCCGCAGCTCCTCGCGCGAGATGATGGTCACGGATGCAGGAGCGTCTTCCACCGCTTCCGCTGCGCGCGAGGCGCCGAGCACCTCTTCTTGACCGGAGAGCTGGAATTCGAGCGTGGTGCTCTTGTCGGTCTCGACGAGCACCGTCTGCCTCAGCGGTCGAAAGCCTGGCTGCGATACTAGAACTTCGTGCTGACCCACCGGCAGCTCCACGACCGCCGGCGTGAAGGCTCGCGGCTGACCGTCGATCGAGATCAACGCGTCCTTGACGTCAGCGTTCACGACCACCGAACCGGCCAGCGGCTCCAGCGTGGCGCGCAGCTGCTGCGTGCTGTTCGCGACGACGTCGACCGTCACCTCCTGATTGCGAAAGCCAGCAAGCACCACGAAGAGCGGGTGGCGCCCCGGCCGCATCTTGACTGCGCAGGGCACGCGGCAGGTGGGTGGGTTCTCCAGCGCGTCGACATGGATGGCGGCGCCGTTGGTGCCACGGATCACGACCGTACCCAGGATTGGCTTGAGCTTGAGCTGCACGCGGGTCTCCTGACCCACGCGCATGTCCAGCTGCGCGGACAGGCCAGGCTCGAAATCCGGTAGCTCCGTGATGACCCGATGAACGCCCTGCGAGATTGCCAGGGTACGCGGCGACGTTCCGAGCGAGCCGAGATCCTTGCGATCGAGGTAGATGACGGCACCCGGGGGGTCGGTCTCCACCGTGAGCAGCGCCACCTGGGGCTTCAAGCGAGCCAGTGACTCTTCGATGCGCTCCTTGCCTTGCGGGTTGCGCTCCTCCGACAGCGCCAGGGAGTAGTACCGGAACGCCTCGGGCAACAGCTTGAGTTGCTCGTAACAACGCCCGATGTTGAGCAACACGTTCTTGTTGGGCGCCAGCCGATTGGAGGCGTGGAAATGGCGTAGAGCCTCCTTGTATTCGCCGGCGTCGTAGCGCTGGGTGCCAAGCTGGAACTCGATGTCCGCCTCGTCGGCGGTCTCGGCCGCGAGCGCGGCCCGCGGGCAATTCAAGAACGCAGCAGCAATAAGAACGGTAAACAACACACGGCGCAGCAGGCGCGCCAGCGGCACTCTCGGCATATCTCAGTTTCCTAAGGGTGGTCTCAGCGCTCGCGTTGCAGTTCGAGCCTCGTCGCAGGAGTCGGATCGGGAGCCGGTGCCTTGACGCTGGCCGCCGCTTTCGCGGGCACCGCGCGCACCTGTCGCTGCGAGTACCTTCGCTGGGCCTGGGCGGCAGGTGCCGGCGCGGCAGCGACCGGCGCGGCAGCGACCGGCGCAGCCGATGCCGCGTTGGGCGCCGCGAGCGGCGACTTCGCAGAGCCACCCTCGGGTCCCGGCGCGGCCGCAGTTTCGGTAACGACGGGCCGACGCGGCTCGGGGGTCGTGGGGACCACGGGTTCCGCGGGCGACGCAGTCGGAGCCACGAGCGGTGCCGGTGACGACCGCAGCCACAGAGCCCACACGACGGCAAGCGCGACGAACGCCAGCACGGCAATCGGTAGCGCCCATCGTCGGGGAGGCTTTCCCTCGTCGTTGAAGGTCGGAGCGGATGCGGGTAGGGCCAACGGAGGTGTGGAGGCCGATACTGCCGGTACGCTCATCGCGGGCACGGGGCGGTGCGAGGGTGCGCTCGGCGTCGCCACGGTGTGAGCGGGCGCGGGCGGTGCCTGCGAGGCGGTCGCTGCGACGGGCACCGCCGGCGTAAACACGGCGGGCGGGGTCAGCGGCGGTGCAGAAGGCGCGCTCACTGCGGGCGCGGCCACCACGGGCGCGGCCACCACGGGCGCTGTTGTCACCGCGGGCGCGCTCACTGCGGGCGCGGCCACCACGGGCGCTGTCACCGCGGGCGCGGCCACCACGGGTGCGGCCATTGGCGGCGCGGGCGTCGTCGTTGCGGGCGCGGACACCAGTGGCGCCGCGGTCACCGCCGCCACCGGCGCGGGCATGGCTGCAGCCATCGTCGGCGGAGCGGGAGGGCGGCTCGAGCTGCGCATCAGCGAGGGGTGGCTGGTGCGTGCGCTGCCGAGATCTGCATTCAGCGGCATGAGCCCCGCTACTTGCATCGCCGCGACAGCGCGTTCGGCAGAAGCTCGCGCGCGGGCTGGAGCGAACGGCAGAAGATCGAGCGCCACCTCCGCGGCCGTCTGATAACGAGCCTCGCGATCTTTCACGAGGCAGCGGTCCACGATGGCCGCGAGGCCCTCCGGAACGTCCGGAGCGACGTCCGCGAGCGAGCGATGCGGCGCCTCCAGCACCTCCGCGATCAGTGCGGTGATCTCGCCGTCCTCGCGGAACGGCAACATACCACCCGAGAGCACCTCGAACATCACGACCCCGAGGCTCCAGAGATCCGTGCGGTGGTCGACGTCCCGGGTCGAGCGAATCTGCTCCGGCGAGATGTACAACGGCGTGCCCATCATGAGCTCGGTGCGTCGACCCGAGATGTCGATGTCCGAGTGCTTGCCCGTCAGCGAGAACTTGGAAATGCCGAAATCGAAGATCTTCAGGCTCCGCCAGCCGTTGGCGTCGCGCACCACGAACAGGTTCTCGGGCTTGATGTCCCGGTGCACGACCCCCTGCGCATGGGCCTCGGCCAAGCCCTCGCAGGCCTGGATGAAAAACTCGCACAGGGTCGGCACGTCGACGGAATCCTGCTGCTTGAGCTCCAGCAGATTGCAGCCGCGCAGGTACTCCATGACGAAGTACGGCGTTCCGTCGTGCGTTCCCACATCGAAGACGCGCGCGACCCGTTCGCTGCGCAGACGTACAGAAGCCTGCGCTTCGCGTGAAAAGCGCTGGACGGCCTCCGGGCGCTCCGCCACTTCCTGGCGCAGCACCTTCATGGCGACCTCGCTGTCGAGCTCGATGTGACGCGCGAGATAAACCCGGCCCAGACCGCCCACGCCGATGAGCGAGACGATGCGATACCTGCCGGCGATGAGGTCACCGGGCTCGAACTGCGCGCGAGGTGCGTGCTGCGGTGTCATGATGTTTCCTGTGGTCGGCGCATCGTGTGAGCTCGCCTCGAGCACCGCGGCGGGGCTCATCCCGGTGGGCACCCTCCGCCCGGCGACTAACCTGGTGAGCAGCGGCACCCCGTGCCGCGCCCGTCCTCCCGGCCAGGTGCCGGGGGCCGCCCGTGATC
>DASQDA010000656.1:0-3416 GCA_035634435.1 Polyangiaceae bacterium | reverse complement strand
CGATGCCGGGAATGGCAGACCTCGTCTGCACGCTCTCAGCGCACTATCGGCTTGCGCTTCTGTCCAACGTGGATCGCTACTACTTCGAGGTCGTGCGAGCACGACACCCGGAGCTGGAATCGTAAAGATTCTGAAGCGGAGCTTGCACGGTTAGCGCCTGAAGGGAAAGCAGTCGACTAGGTGAGCGAGCGTCGGCTGCTTGGCGAGAGAGCTCAGGAAGGCGCGTCGGAGCGGCTGCTTCGCCTGCCGCGATGGTCGGAAAGGAGCTCCGCTAGGAGCGGCAGTGTACCCCGTCTTTATCCTCCGACGGGTCCCAGCGGTGCTTGCTGGCTACGTGCGTCCACCATCGGTGAGCAAGGTTCGACCGGTTATCCAGCGCGCATCGTTCGAAGCGAGAAATGCCACCACATCGGCGATGTCATCCGGCTCGCCGAGGCGACCGAGCGGAGTGAGCGCTCGCTCGCGATCGAGCTCGGGTTGCGGAATGCCGGCCGTCATGTCGGTGCGGGTGATCGCGGGTGCCACGGCATTCACGCGGATGCCGCGCACGCCAAGCTCTCTGGCAAACCCCAACGTCCGCACTTCGAGCGCTGCCTTGCTGGCGGCATAGACCGCGGTGCCATTGCCTGGATCGTGCACCAGGCCTGTCGAGACGTTCACGATGCTGCCGCCGCCAGGGCCAAAGTACGGGAGCACGGCTTGCGTCGTGGTGATGACGCTCCAGGTATTCACCAAGAATTGCTGGTTGAACAGCTCTCGCGTGATGCTTCCAACGGGCGCCGCGTCAAAGACACCGGCAACGTGCGCGAGGATGCTGGTTGGTCCGAGCTCGGCGGCGATCTGCTCGGAAGCGGAGTGCAGCGCGCGTTGATCAGTAACGTCGACCCGAAGAACGGCCGCGCGACCTCCCTGTGCCCGAATCTGGGTTGCCACGGCTTCGGCCGGCTTCGTGTTGCGAATGGTAGACCAGGGCTACCGCGGCGCCGTCGTTTGCCAGCCTGCGCGCTACCGCCGCGCCGATACCACGTGATCCGCCCGTGACCATGGCAACCTGTCCCGCCAGTTTCATCTGCGCTCCTCCGAGTCGATCTGCATGAGCACAAGCTAGCGTCGCGGGCTCCCCCGGTGGTAGCCGCAAGACTGGCTGTGTGGCGTTGCATTTCTGGAACGCGAGCTTCAGGACGTCGCGCGAAAGCGTTCCGCGAGGAAGCTCAACAGCATGCGTACCGCGGCGGGCATTCCCACGCGACTGGGGTAAACACAGTAGATGCCGGTGCCAATGGATGGATACCGCTCGAGCAGCAGCTGCAAGTCGCCGCGTTCGACCGCGGCACGACAAGCATCCCACGGCAGTTGAATGATGCCCGCCCCATGAATCGCCGCCTCGCGCAGTGCGATGATGTTTTCCATGACCAGCCTGGGCTGTGGATGGTGTGTGACCACCGAGTCATCGGCGGCCTTGAAGGACCATGGCCGCGTGGATTCCAGCGTGCCTTGTCCGAGCGCGGGCAATCTCGCGAGATCCGCCAGCTCCGCTGGCGCGCCGTGCTTTGCCAGCAGCGCCGGGCTGGCAACGAGAACCATCCGCGACACGCCGAGCTGACGCGCGACGAGGTCGGCGGAGACCAGCGGGCCCGTCGAGAAGCGGATGGCGAGATCGACACCTTCCGAGAGCAGATCGACGAACCGGTTCGATAGGTCGAGCGCGATGCGAACCTTGGGATACGTCGCCGTGAAGTCGCCAAGCCAGCCCGCCAGGTAGAGCTCGGCCGTGAGGGTGGAGGCGCTGATGCGCACGAGGCCGCTCGGCTCGTTCAGCGTCTCCGCTACCGTGCTCAGGGTGGCCTGGGCTTCGTCTGCAATGGTGCGGGCGTGGCGGTAAACGCTCTGCCCCACGTCGGTGACACTGAAGGCGTGGGCGGAACGCTGAATCAGCCGCACGCCGAGCTGCTTTTCCAGTGCGGCGATCCGACGGCTGAGGCGCGACTTGGGAATGGCTGTGTCGCGCTCCGCCGCTGCGAATCCGCCGGCCTCGACGACCCGGGCGAACAGATAGAGGTCATGGATATCGTGGATCTTCATTCTGCGTCCTTCTGACCGTCCGGTCCCGAGTACGAGTCTCACCCACTCTCATCGCACCGCCGCCGCTGGAGCGCTCAAGCAGGCCTGCACGTCGTCGTCGATTGGCCGCGCCGCTGATTGTGAGATCAATTGCGCCGCAGCGAGGCCATCAACACTCATGACTCGCTTGCTCTTGAAAGTGGTCCGGCCGCTGGTACCGTTCGTGCTGGCCTCTGTGTGCGTGGAGTGCGCCGGCGGGGACTACTCCATCGGCGGCGAAAACGCCGGGGGAACGCAGGCGGCCGGAGAGGGCGGCTCGGCCGGGCGCACTGCGGGTTCGGGCGACGGTAGCTCGGGCGAAAGGAATGGCGCCACCGGCGGAGAAGGCACCTTGGCCGAGCCGGCGGGCGGCACTGGTGGCCAGCCGCTATCGGGGGCCAGCGGGGGCGAAGCGGACGACGGCGGGAGCGGAGGGAACAATGGCGGCACTGGACCTGGCAGCGGTGGTGCCGGGGACGGTGGGGCAGGCTGCACGCCCCGCGTGCTGACCCGTTGCTTGCGCCCTAGCTTTCCGCTGGGCGGGCAGGATCCTTCCCTCGAGACCCCCGCCCGCGTAGCGCTCGAGGGGGTCAGCGCATTGAACGCCGTCAACAGCCGCGACCAGATGGTGGGCGCGGGCCCCATGGGTTGTGGCGGTACGCGCGCGTTGATGTTCGAAGACGGTAACGCTCTCTCTTTGCTCGCAGAGCTGGACCACACTTACAGCGAAGCGCTCGATATCAACGACCACGGCACCGTGGTCGGTCAAGTCTCCTTCGACGTCACTCCGGACCCCGCTGAAATGGTTCCCTTCGTCTGGAGCGACGGAGTGACGCTGTTGCTGAGTCAGGAGCGGGGGCTTCGCCCAGTTGCCGTCAACGACCACGACCAGGTCCTACTCCTCCCGGAGGCGCCCGCGCTCGGCGGGTTCTTGTGGGAAGACGGGGAGCTGACGGATCTCGCCATTGCCGCTGAGCCTCACGGCGTTACACCGCACGGAATGAATAACTTGGGTCAAGTCGTCGGCGACTTGATCACCGAGAGCGGTGTCAGCGGTTTCCTCTGGGAAGAAGGGTCGATCCAAGAGCTGGCCGACTTCAGCAGCATTAGGGCCATCAATGACGCGGGGCAGATGGCCGGATTCTCGCGGTCGAGACAGGCCGCGCTCTGGGATGGGGCGACCCTGCTGCTGCTGGGCGGTCCCCCTGGCCCGCGCGAGTTTGATGCACCGGTGGCAATCACCGCCGAGGGGGCGGTGCTCGGCGATTCGTACGTTTACTCTCAAGGAGTGTTGTCGCCTCTCACGGGCAGGGTTG
>DASQDA010000655.1:0-11117 GCA_035634435.1 Polyangiaceae bacterium | reverse complement strand
ACCACTCAGCGACCTCGCCAACTGCAGCCGGCCTTGAGCCAATTTCGCCAACGTGGGCACGACCGCGGCGGGTAGGGAGGCGGTGGGTTGATCGTACGCGGCGTAAAGCTCCGACAGATCCTGGGCTTCCGGCGGCAGGGCTGGGTCGCCCAGGCAGGCGGGCAGGGCTGCGCAACTCAAGAGCACTAGGCAGGCCGTATGCCGCTTCGCCATGCCGACCACCTTAACTGAGATAGTGCACCGCATACGCAGCCGCCAGCAGCTCACCGACGCAACGGGTGGGGGGCTGCTCGCAATTTCGCGCCGGTGGCACCCTGCGCGCTTTTGCGCATTGGCGTCTCGCGCGTGCAGGGCTGCAGCGGCCCTGTAGCTGCCGTGCGGAGACGCCACGATTGCTGCACAAAGGTGCGAGGCGGTTGCGTACCAGCGGTGACCCGGCGCCGCGCCGCGTCGCCCCACAGTTCGAATTTGCCGGCGCACAGCCGCGGCATATCCGTTGCAGAGGCCCCGGTGATCCCCGAAACAGCCTTTCGAGGATTACCACACGGAGTGTCCTTCCCCTTCGCGCTTCCACTTCGAGCGCACCTCTGCAGCGGCGAAACTGAAGGGCAACTCCAGTACGTGAATGGAAGCCGAGGAGCACACAATGAACAATTCGAATACCCAATCCGAGCAGCGCTCGGGGAGCAACGGCAACGGCGAGGAAAGTGAAGGCGGACTTGCCGCCAAGACGCACGAAGCCGCCGAACGTCTCAAGAGCAGTGCTGCCGAACAAGTGCAGAGCGTCAAGCAACGTGCGGAGTCGGGCCGCGGCAACGCGGCAGACCGCATTCGTCGCGTGAGCTCAGCATTGAAAAGTGCTGGCGACAATCTCCGCCAGGAGGACGATACGGTCGCTCAGTACGCCGACAAGGCGAGTGAGCGCATCGAGCAGCTGGCGGGCTACATCAGCTCCGCGGACCCTCGTACGTTGCTGAGGGACGCCGAGAGTCTCGCCCGCAGCCGGCCGGCATGGTTCTTCGGTGGGGCGTTCCTGGCCGGGCTGGCCGCTGGGCGTTTTCTGAAGAGCTCGGCCCCGATGCAAGACGACGATTTCGACTACGATCTTTCTCCGAACATGGGCTCTCGCGACCGGCTCGGCTCAGGGTCCATGTCCCGCGGCGGGCGCCGGCCTCCGCCTCCTCCCAGCGCTCGTGCTGGAAGCACGACACGCAGCGGACTTGGTCCAACCGCGGACAGTTACTCGCGTGGCGGCGGCTACGGCGGTGCCGGGGCCTCAGGCGCTTCGGGCAGCAGCGGCGCTGGTTACTCCGGCAGCTCGGGCGCAGGCAGCTCAGGCAGCTCAGGCGCTGGTTACTCCGGTAGCTCGGGCGCAGGCAGCTCAGGCGCAGGCAGCTCCGGCAGCAGCGGCGCTGGTTACTCCGGCAGCTCGGGCAGCAGCGGCGTTGGTTACACGGGCAGCTCGTCGGGTAGCAGCTCGGGCGCAGCAACGACGTATCCGAGCGGCACGAGCACCGGCGGCACCACGGGCGTCGGAAGCGCGACGGGTGGCACGTCACCCGGCACGCCGAAGAGCGGACAAGCGGGATCAGGCGGCACGGGATCTAGCTCTGGCGTTTCCGGCTCGGAGAGCGGCGGCGCTAAACCCTCCGGGAAGGGCTCGGGCATATGACACAGAAGTACGTCGTGGACCCGCCGCCAGCGGTGGCCATGGAAGCGAGCCACGATCGAACCGAGCGGCCGCTGCGCGATATTCTGGTCGAGCTCTGGGAGAACACCGAGAAGCTGTTCCGACAGGAGATCAAGCTTGCGAGCGCCGAGCTCGACATCAAGATGACGCGCGCCAAGGCCGAGCTCGTGGCATTCGCCACGGGCGGAGCGCTGCTGGTTGTGGGTATGCTCGCGATCGTCGCCGCGCTCATCTTACTGCTCGCGGAAGTGATGGTCCCGTGGCTCGCCGCGTTGATCGTGGGCGTCGTGCTAGCGGGCATCGGTTTCGTGCTGGTGAAGCGCGGTCCGAAGCTAAGCGCAGACGAGCTCGCACCTACTCGCACCATTCAGAGCGTCCGCAAGGACGTTCAAGCTTTCACGGAGGCAACTAAATGACCCAGCATGGAACCGACCTGACCGAGAGCCGGGTCGACGCGCTCGAGAGCGACATCGACCAGACTCGCAACACCATCACCGAAGACATCAAAGCCATTGGGGAAAAGTTGAGCCCCGAGAACCTCAAGACGGAGGCGCGAGAAGTGTTGAACGATGCCAAGGACGCAGCAGTGGGTAAGCTCCGTGACGTGAAAGACGCCGCGGTAGACTCGGTGACGGAAACGCTCGGCGACGTGCGGGACCGTGCCGTCGAGGCCGGTGACGCAACCTGGAGCTTCGCACGCCAAAATGCCATTCCGCTCGCGTTGATCGGGCTGGGCATCAGCTGGCTGGTGGCTTCCAACCGACGCACCAACGGCAATCGCTGGCGCTCGCCCGGCTACGGCGTCCGCGGTCGCGGCGGCCAGAGCCGACGCTACTACGACGACTACGCATACGGGTACGACGACGACGGGTACGAGAGCGGCGCCGAAGAAGGCGGCCGTGCAGGGCTACGCGAGACGGCATCGGGAATGGGCCATAGCGTCCGCGAAGGGCTTTCCCATGCCACCGAGCGCGTCGGCGAGGTTGCGTCCCGCGCGGGAACTCGCGTGCACGACATCGCCGATCGAGCCGGCACTCGCGTTCACGACATGGCGGAGCGCGCCGAGCACGCCATCAGCGACGGCACCTCTCGCGCTCGCGAGTTCGCCGGCCGCGAGCTCCAGCACCTGCGGTCGAGCTCGCGCCAGCTCGCCAACCAGAACCCACTGGCACTCGGCGCCGTGGCGCTGGTCGCCGGGGTTGGCGTGGGCATGCTGCTGCCACGTACGGACCGGGAGGACGAGCTGCTCGGCGCCAGCCGCGACCGCTTGGTCGAAGAGGCGCGCGGTGCTGCGCAGGAGCTCGGGCGAGCCGCACAAGAAACGGCGCGTGAGGTCAAGTCGGGCGTCTCGGGACTCGTCTCGAGCTAACGGCGAAGCTGCGACGGACCGATGGATCCACGGGCGCGATCCATCGGGTGGGCGCCGGAGCCGCACTGCGGGTCCGGCGCGTCGTATTGCCAGAAGGTGCGGTGAGCAGTGATCACCAGCTCGCGTCGTCGGTTGGCGCGCCGGGTATTGGGGACCTTGTCGATTGCCTCGGCTGCCCTGATGTGGGTCGCGCCCGGCGCGATGGCGCGCGTCTACGCCCTACCCCGCAGCGACATGCTTTTGCGTGCTCTCGCCATTCGCGACACGTGGGTGGGCGTTTGTTTGCTGTCGGACGGCTCGGCAGGCGGCGTCGCTCGCTTCGCTTCAGACCTGCTCGACGCGGTCCTGATGGTCCGCAACGCACGCTCACAGCAGCGTGGGCTCCGAAGCATCCGGGGGCGACTCCTGGGTGCAGCGCTCTCAGCGTCCAGTGGGCTCTATGCCGCTAGCGGCGGCGTTGTAACGCGTTGAAGCGGGCCCTTCGATCAAGCTACAGCGCGGCAGCACGTCGCGCCCGAAGACCTGCAAGAACTCGCTCTGATTCCTGCCGACCTGGTGCAGGTAGACGCGGTCGAATCCGAGATCGCTGTCGTTGAGCAACCAGGCCACGTGCTCCTCCAGGTTCGCTGCGATGCGCACGCTGCTGTCGAGGTCCTCTTGCCGGACGTACTGCGCTGCGCCGTCCAGATCCTTGGGCAGGCGCACGTCCCATAGGAGCGATCCGGTGAGTGCGTTGGAGCGCCACTCCGCGTGCGCGGTGGCACGCGCCGCAGCCAGCGTCGGGGCGAAGCTGACATGCGCCTGCAGGTAGATGGGACGCGCCTCGCCGCCGCGTCGACGGAAGCCCTCGACGACGCGCCGCAGATCGGCCTCGGGCTGGTTAACGGTGATGAGCCCGTCTGCCCACTCACCGGCCCAGGCGGCCGTCTCGGCGCTCACGGCGGCAGCGAACAGCAACGGCGGCGTCTTGGGCAACGTGTAGAGGCGCGCGTCTTCCACCCGCACCAGCCCGCGATAGGTGACGGTTTCGCCGCCAAAAAGTGCGCGAATGATGTCCACACATTCGCGCAATCGAGCCTGTCGTTCGTCCTTGGGCGGCCAACGATCGCCGGTGATGTGCTCGTTGATGTTCTCTCCGCTTCCGAGCGCCAACCAGAAGCGTCCGGGGAACATCTCGGCCAGGGTGGCGGCGGCCTGCGCGACGATCGCGGGGTGGTAGCGCTGCCCAGGCGCATTCACCACGCCCCACGTCATGTTGGTGGCCGCCAGCGCCGCCCCAAGCCACGACCAGGCAAAGCCACTTTGGCCCTGCGCTTCGCTGAAGGGCGAAAAGTGATCGGAACACATCCCGTGGCGGAACCCAAGCGACTCGGATTGCTGGGCGAGCGCCAACAGCTCGCTCGGTGGGAATTGCTCGTGCGACGCGTGAAAACCAAGAACCGGCAACATGTGCGTCAGGATAGCTCCGCGCAGCGAGCGCGGGGACGAAATGGGTGAGCGGCGTTCGATTGCGATCCTACTTACGGACCAGCGTAGTGGAACGCCCCAACGAGACATTTGCGTCGTGCGATTCGGCGCTGCGTCGCGCGGAAGGGCGCGTTCACGCGCACGCGGCGGGACGCGGCTCGGCCCAGAGATTGCACCGCTCGCAGCAGGAAGGATTCGAAGTGACCTACCGAACAGCAACTTGGATGTACGTCGCTGGTGGAGCTGCCGTTGGCCTGGTCGCGCTCGGCGCGCTCAAGCGGCGACGCGGCTCGGTTGCCGAGCTCGCCGCGGACACGCCGGCGCGTGACAATCCCGTGAGCACCATTGCGCCTCGTCGGGCCGCAAACGACGAGAAGGACGACGATACGTCCGACATACCGTCAGCCGTGCGGGAGTCTCTGGCTGCGTCCGCACGTTCGCATGGGTTGCACCGTCCGATTTCTGCAGAGCTGGCGCGAGAGATTGCTGCGCAAGCTGCCGACCAGCGGCAATCCTCCGGCGAAGGACGGCAGGAGGTTAGCTCGCTATTCGGTCCGATGGCGTTCGCGCCGGACCCCGACGCGATGGGCGAGGAGCTGCTCGATCCGGGCGCGATCGAGGTTCCAATCGGTCAGTCCGCCGACCCCGAGATCGACCACAGGTTGTCCCACGCCAAGCTACCGCAGCCGGACTCGACGGGCGCTGCGCTGCAGAAGTCGGAAACCAGTGTTGGTGTGCATTCGGAGGGAACCCCCGACTTCGAGGAAAACACGACGGACCCCATGTTGACGGCGCAACCGATGCACGAGCCGCCGCTGCTCGACGATGCGTACGACGCGCTGGCGCCGGACGACCTGGGGTCGGAGTGGCTTGCACGCGCTACGGAAGCAAGCCCGTATGGTCCGGAGGAGGACTTCGCGGAGGCACAACCGCCCGAGCTGCTGTACGAGGTAGGCATGGCGATAGTGAGCGAAGGCTCACTCAATGCGGCCAGCGCGGACGCGCTCGAAGCCGCTGCAATCGCGGATTTGGAAGGGCTGAGCGAGAGCGAACAACGCGAGATCGACGAGCCTCTGAGCCGCGGCATCCTCGATGACGACCACGAGGCCGACGAAGGGGATCGAGCGACGGACCCGACCGGGCGGAGCTTCGACGGCGGCGCCCCCTGATTCAGCGCGCTCCGCGCCCGATGGCCTCGCCTAGCGAACGGCGGCGCCGGTGCGCGGCGGAGTGCCGCCGGCGCCTTCCGTGGTGATGCGAGCGCCGTCGTCGTCGCTCCCGGGAAGCTCGCCGTGGTTGGCATTACCATGTCCTGACGCCGCGTACGGGTCAGGGTTTTTGGCGCGCGCAGGTGACTCCGTGTCCGGACTGCGGGTGTCCGGATGCGGCCCTTCACCACCGGTGCGCGTTCCGACCGGGAGCGGCTGACCCTCCTCCTTGGACAGATCCCCACCTTTACGCTCACAAGCGATGCTAACGGAAGCGGCGATCAGCAACAGAACGGGCACGGTGCATTTCATGGAAGCAGCACAGTGCAATTCAAATGCCGACAGCGCCGCCGGACGCCGTGTGGGTTTTCACCCAAGCAGATGCGCGACAGCTTCCGCAACCCCGCCCCCCGAGACCGACGAGGCAAGCAACACCCGAGTTGCGGCCAGCTGCACTGGCGGCGGCGCATCTGCCATCGCAAAGGAGCGAGCCGCGACCCGAAAGAGCGGCACGTCGTTGTAGTCGTTGCCGACGGCAAACAGACGCTCGGCGGGAATGGTTAGGGCCTGACAGACTCGCAGCAACGCCTCGCCCTTGTCGGTTTTCGCGGGGCGTAGACGCAGGGCCCACAGCTGCGACGGCGCGAGAGCAAAGTGGTCGACCTGCGCCCCGCGATCGTTGATAAGCAGATCCGTGACCGCACGTTCGACTGGGTCTCGAGATCCGAGCGCGAGCAGCATCAAAAAAGGCCCTGGCGTCCAGCTGCCGGGGCGGAGATCGGCAGCATGTGCGAAGCCCTGAACGTAGGGCAGAAATGCGGCGTCTTGCGCGTGATAGTGGACGCTCCGCTCGCCGAAGGCGAAGAGCCGCAGCCCGTGGGCCACGGCCAACGCGACGAGCTGAGCGCTCGAGGCATCGGGTACCCAGCGCGCTTGCAAGGGCGCATTCGCCTGCAGCAAGAAAGCGCCGTCAGCACACACGATGATGTCTTCATGACCGATGCTGCGCGCCACTTCTGTGCCGCTAGGCGGCAGCCGCCCGGTGGTCACCACGACACGCAAGCCGGCCGCATGAGCGCGGTCGAGCGCCGCCAGGTCTTCCGCTGCAATGTTGCCATCGCTACGGATGAGAGTGCCGTCCAGGTCCACGCCCAGTACTCCGGCTGCACCGACGGGAAGGCTCATCTCTGTTCACCAGAGCGTGCCGCATCCCTGGCCAGAGGCAAAGCACTAGCTCAGATGGCGGTCGCAAACCGCAAGCGGCTGCGGAAGGGATAAGCGGAGATGCTCGTCTATCGGGACACCAAACGTCAGCTCAGCGCCGGTGCGTTGATCGCCGACCTGAGGCAGGCCCTCGGTGAGGGGGTCCGCGATACCCTGGCGCTGCTGCTGCAAGCTGCAGAGCTGGAGTGTGGGCTCGCCGACGCTGGCTCCGCCGCGCTGCCGCAGGCCGTGCGGTGCACGGAGCGCCTCGCCCTGGCCTGGCTCAGCGGCGAGCTGCCGGACGGCAACGCTATCCTGCAGGAGCTCGAGCACATCGATCCAGCAACGTGGCTGAGCCTCACGCGCCCGGAGGGTTACGCGTACTACGCGCTCGATCCACGCGGCTACGTTCAGATCGCTTTGGAGCAACTCGCGGCGGACTCGCGGCCCGTAGCCGTCCTGGGGATACGCAGCATCGGCAGCAGCCTTTCGGCCGTGGTGCAAGCCACAGGCGTGTCGCGCGGCCGAAGCTCTGGGCGGCTCACCGTGAGGCCGACGGGTCACCCCTGGGACAGGCGTCTTCGCTTTTCCGACGAGGAGCGCAGCTGGGTCGAGCTACGGGCCGCCGAACATCAGTTCTGGGTCGTCGACGAGGGACCGGGCATGAGCGGGTCCACACTTCTAGCGGTCGGCGAAGCGCTGCTCGAGCTCGTAGCGGACGGACGGGTGACTTTCTTCTGCAGTCATCCGCCGGATCGCGGCAAGCTGGTGGCGCCAGACGCGGAACGGCGTTGGAGCCGTTTTGCGGCACGTAGCGTCGCTGCGTGGGAGCCGCCCCCGGGAGCCACCAATCTCGCCGGAGGCGGATGGCGGACCCTGGTTTACGCCGGCAGCGAACAGTGGCCGGCTTGCTGGCCTCAACACGAACGCGTCAAGTACCGAAGCTCCGACGCGCGCTCCGTGGTGAAGTTCATCGGCTTTCCTCCCTACGATCGGCAGGTGCGCTTGCGTGCAGACGTGCTCGCACAGGCTGGCTACAGTCCGCGCCTGGAGACTGCTGAGCCTGGCTTCATCCGTTACGACTGGCAGCCGCGCATCGTCGGCAACCGCAGCGCGCGGCAGCTAGCGATTCCCGAGCTCGCCGACTACGTCGCTTTTCGGGCTCGCTCGCTGCCGTCCTCCGCGGCCAGCGTCAGCGAGCTAGAAACGCTCCTGCACGTCAATGTGGCGGAAGAGCTCGGGGTAGACCTGCCGAGCTCTTTCAAGCTGGAGCTTTGCACCCCAGTGCAGCCGGACGCGCGAATGCTGCCGCACGAGTGGTTGCTGCCCGCGAGCAACGGTCCGCTGCTGAAGCTCGATGCCAGCGACCACGCTGACGACCACCTCTTCCCGGGTGCTTGCGACAGCGCTTGGGACCTGGCTGGCGCCTGCGTCGAGTGGGACCTGGACAGGGACGAAAGCGCCGCCTTGCTGCGGCGCTACCACCAAGCAACGGGTGACGACGCGCGCTCGCGCGTGGACGTGTACGTGCTCGCCTACTGCGCCTTCCGGCTGGGTTATGCGCGTTTCGCCGAAGGCAGCGTCGACGCAGCCGAAGGGCAGCGCTGGCGGACCCTGCGCCTGCACTACCGCAACCACTTGCAGCAAACCCTTGCACGTCTGGGCAACTCACCCTGACGCAGGCGACCCCGGAACGACATGGACAACCTCACTCACAGCATCGCCGGCATGCTGGCTGCAGAAGCCGCCTTGCAGTGGCGTGGCGGGAGCACGCCGCCCGCCGCCAGGGTCCGCACTGCCGCTTACGCGTGCTCGGTGCTCGCCAACAACGTCCCAGATTTCGACTTCGTTTACACGTGGATCACACCCGGGCCACTGGGCTACCTGCTGCACCACCGTGGACACACCCACACTCTGGGCTTGGCGCTGCTACTTGGGGCCGCGACGTTTCTGGCTTGCTGGTGGTTCGTGCTTCGGGGTGCAGGGCGGCCTTCGCGTGATGACTTCCTGCGCCTCGCCGCGCTCGGCTGCGCTGGCCCCTGCATCCATATCGGCATGGATTACTCGAACAGCTATGGCGTCCATCCGCTGTGGCCAGTGAGTAGCCGCTGGTTTTACGGTGACTCCGTGTTCATCGTGGAGCCCTGGTTCTGGGTAGCAGCAATCCCCCCTCTGTTCTTCGCGGCGCAGCGCCGACTCACGCGCGTCGGGCTCGCGCTCGTGATGCTCGGTGGCCTTGGCCTCGCCTGGGTAATGGCCAGTGTACCGTGGGGCGTGGCTCTCGCTCTCAGCCTGGGCGCGCTGATTGCTGCCTACGTCGCAGGTCAGCGCAGCGCGCGCGGTCGCGTGGTCCAAGGAGTCGCTGGCTGCGCGGCCGTGCTGCTAGCTCTCGTGGTGAGCTCGCGCATGGCTCACGCAAGGCTGCGAGCCGACTCCGCGAACGCGCAGCTCTCGATAGACGACATCATCCTCACGCCCCAGCCCGCAAATCCGCTGTGCTTTGCTGCTATCGTCGTGGGTACGCGTGGCGACGCTTACGTGATGCGGACGGCGCAGCTGAGCTCCATACCCAGCCTGCTCTCTGGCGAGCGCTGTCGGCTGCAGGCGAGCGAGCCTACCGCTCCGATGAAGCCTCTGCCGGCTATGTGGAGCCGCGGCGGGAACGTGCGCTGGCTCGCAGAGTTTACGGCACCGCTCGCCGAGCTCAGGCGCCTCAACGACCAACACTGTGAGCTTGCCGCTTTCCTGCGCTTCGCGCGCGCGCCGTACTGGCTACCGCCGCGGCAGGGGCGCCGGATAGTCGGCGACCTGCGTTACGACCGGGCACCGGAGCTGGACTTCGCCGACGTCGCCCTGCGAGAACAGCCGGCGCGTTGTCCGCCACACGTGCCGCCCTGGCAACCGCCGCGCCACCACCTGCTCAGGAAGCCCTAGCCCGCTCGGCTCTCCGCCTCCTCAAAAGAAGGTGGCTTGTGCAGCGACGCCGTAGCCACCACCCTTGAGGCGCGCCGGCATGACTTTGACGCGGGGCTTGGCCACCGCGACCTCGGAGCTTCCACTGCGCAACGCGGAAGGAGCGCGGGTCTCCGGCAACAAGAAGGAGCCGAGGATCTGCAGAGCACCGAGGCCCTGGAAGATCCCGTCGGTCACCAGCATTGCTTTGTTGAACGATTCCTTGTCGCACGCGCTGGCTCCACACGGGCCGCGGTCGGCGAGATTCATCCAAGGGCCAGCGACAGGCACGAAGAGGCGGCTGTCAGCCGGGCGCTCACTGGTCCCCGCAACCAACGCAGCAGGGGCGTAAGCGAGCCCGAGTGTCCAGATGCCCGAACGCAGCATTCTGCGATTGGGCCCCCGACCCGCCGCTCTCTCCCCCGGCGCCGTGCGAGCCAGATCCTGGTCAGCCAGCGCCGGCCTCGCGGGCGCTGAGACGAGGAGCGTACTTGCCAGAGCAAGGGCCGCCGTTGTTGAGAAAGCTTTCATGGCATCACTCACTGTCTGAAGTCGTCGGGCGAAGAGCCACCGACTTAGCTCCTTCTCAGCAAGGTTGATGCCAGACCGAAATGCGCCGATTTATCCTGTCGTTTCGCGGTGTTACACTGCGAATGAATTTTGATAATTGGACCGCAGCTGCTCACGAGTGCCCCATTGGGGCGGGGTCGCGGGCCGCAAGGGGCCACGCGCGGTGGGGGGTTCGCCAGGCACCGGCCCGGGCCTGCTGACCCGCTACATAAGGAGCGCGCCGCCTGCGACCGCCCTGGGAGCAACAGACGCCGGCCGCTCGCCCTGCGCAAAAACACACGATCCCCTCACTCAACGACTTGATACAGTGCGGCGGCTAAGGGAGGTCTTCAATGACTAGTTTTCAGCACGTAGTAAGTTTAGTGGCTTTGTCGTTGGCAGCGTGTGGTGGAGAAGCGACGCCGGAGCCTGCGTCCCCGCCCCCCGCTCCCTTGGAGGCCACAGCAGCACCCACGACCCCGAGTGTCGGCGCTTCCAGCCTGGACCAGAGCGGCACGGGCGCCGACGCCTCTGCCTCTTCGGCCAGCAGCGCTGCTGCAGCCGCGCCCCCGGCGCCGGCACCGTTGACGGACGAGCAGATCTTGATGGTCAGCGACCTGGCGAACACGGCGGAGGTCGATCAAGCGAGAGTTGCCCAGGGCAAAGCGAAGGATGCCAA
>DASQDA010000654.1:0-2795 GCA_035634435.1 Polyangiaceae bacterium | reverse complement strand
CCCGCTGGTACCGAAGCTATCGAACCTCGCATGGCGCGAGGAGCCCGCCGAAGAGCTAAAGCCTCAGGGCCCCGAGCTCGTGGTGGACGAGGTGCTGGTGGAAAAGAGGGAAGTTTGCGAGGGAGAAGAGAACCTGATCTCCGTGCGGGCGCACACCAATAACTCGACCGACGGTTACCTGCGCGCGGTTGCTCTCGGACAGGGCACGGGCATGCAGATCCCGGTCAAGGCATACATCGACGGCAAGGGGCGAACCACCATTCCGGAGGTTCGCCTGTTCGGTCGCGATGACGCGGTGCTCGAGGTCCAGGTGCCCCCGTTCATCGTCAAAAGGTGCCCGCCGCAAGCGCAGCTATTGGTAGCCGCGGCGCTGATGCCGAATACGACAACGCGCTATCGTTTGCACGCTCGAGTTCGGCAAGCGCCAGCACGCGCCGATTCACCGAAGCCTTTCGAAGCAGTTCGCTACGAATGGAGCTTCGGCGATGGAAGCTCTCTGACCACGCTGGAGCCGGTTGCGGAGCACGAGTTCGCCTTGCGCTCGAGCGTGGGCTTGTACGCTTCATTCCTGGTGAAGGTGACGGCCACGAACGTCCGGGCGCAGTCGATCAGTGCTCGCTCCGGGGTCGAGATATACAATCGGGCTTTCGACGCTCGCGATCGTCTGGGAGTAGTCTTGGTGAACGTTTCCATGGAGCCCCGCTACGCCCAGGTGGCGAACGGCGTCGTTCGACAACGGTTTCGCTTGTCGCATCAGCACGACACGGCGGTCAAAATCGAACGTATTCGGGGTAAATGGTTGAAGGAGAACGTAGAGGAAGAAATGCCCGTCGCGGGCTTGACCGGGGCGGACGTCATCCACCCCGGTCAGTCCATCGAATTCGAGATGACGGTAGATACCCGCTCGCGACCGCGCTTCTACGGATTCAACGGCGACATCGCGGGCAAGAGCAGCGATGGTTTGCCAGCTCGCGGGATGTTTTCTCTGATGCGCCCGAGCGAGCCACCGACCGCCGAACGGCATACGCCGGTGGCGGATCCGGCGCTGTCGAGCAGAATCGAGCGAGCGATGGCGCTCCTGAAACAACAACACGTCAGCGACGAGGATCTTCTCGGACTCGAGCGGCAAGGGAAGTTCCACGACCTCCCACCTTTGATGCAGCAGACAGCGTCCCTCTCCGAGCCCCCGCCAGCACTCGCACGGCGTCGTTCGCCTTCTTCACCAGCGCGCTGACATGCTGACGCGGGTAGGGGCGCCCACCCGCCCACCAGAGCCTCGCGGGTCTCCAGGAGGGCGGCGGCGGAGACGGAGGCCATTGCTGCAGCACGCATCGAGGTCATGATCGGCCCTTCTCCTTCATGCGTGCCCGAGCCGCCCGCGCGATAGCCTTGTGTCGCGTGCGCTCGGCCGAGCGCACGCGCGCGTCGACCCGCGTCTGCTGGTGGACCAGCTCGCGCGCAAGCTGGTGAACGTGCTCCAAACGTTCTGCAGCCAGGCTGCCGCTCGCGATAGCTGCTCGCACGGCGCAGCCGGGCTCGCCCCGATGCTGGCAATCCCGGAACCGGCAGCCGGCTGCCAGCTCGTCGATGTCGTCGTAGCCGCTCAGTGACACGTCGGTGTCGGCGTCGGCCCAGAGGGAAAGCTCGCGCATCCCCGGCGTGTCGATCAGGATGCCGCCACCGGGTAGAAGCAGCAGCTCGCGCTCCGTCGTGGTGTGACGCCCGCGCGCATCCTGCTCGCGTGTTTGCCCGGTGCGCTGCAGCTCACGTCCGAGCAAGCGGTTGACGAGCGTGGACTTGCCGACCCCGGAGGAGCCGAGCACCACGGCGGTGCAGCCATCGCTCAGGTGGCTCCGCAGCGAGCTCAGCCCTTGTTCGCTGTGGGCGCTGACCAGCTCGACCTTGGTGCCAGGCAGCGCGCGCCCGAGCTCATCCAGGCGCGCTGCGGCGTGTTCAGGGCTCGCCAGATCTGCCTTGTTGACCAGGACCAGCGCGGAGATGCGACTGTCGTGCGCGGCCCGCAAATAGCGCTCGATGCGCCGAGGGTTGAGCGCGCGGCGTTCGGTGTGAAGGTCGCTGCCCTCGGGGGTGAGGGCACAGACGACGCAGCACAAGTCGACATTCGCGGCGAGCGTTTGCGCGCGCGACGAGCCGTCGACGCTGCGCCGGCGCAGCACGCTGTGCCTTTCGAGCACCCATTGAACGCGACCCACTGGCTCGGCGGGCTCGACCAGAGCCCAATCGCCCACGCACGGGCGACTCGCCTCGCCCAGCTCGTGCTCGAGCCGACCCGCAAGCGAGGCGCGCAGTGAGCCGCGCTCGCTCAGCAGCTCGTATTCGCCGCGTCGCTCACAGACGATGCGAGCTACCACCCAGCGCGCGGCCAGCTCACCGAGCTCCGCGTCCAGCACACCCAACTGATGACGATAAAATGCAGAAAGCCCCAGCGCCTCGAGCGCCGGAGAAACGTCGGACAATGACATCGTGAAACCCCTGGAAATGGGTCGATGACTGCCGCAGGGATAGGCCCGCGACACGCTGCCCGCGCGCTCGAGAGAGCGCATCGGGCCCAGGCAATCTCGGCGCGAGCCGAGGCGGCGTTAGCGAACGGTCAGCGACGCCCGCAGAAGGAGCGGACGTCATCTATGACAATGGCAGTCATTCGAGGCTCCTTTCTGGGTGGGGTTGGTCTCGAAGCTCGAGACACGGGGACATGATGTCGATTTCGGTGCCACGCGTCAAGCTCCGCGACGCGCTCGGCCGCTGGGACTCGTGCCTCGCGAATACAGCCGGAT
>DASQDA010000653.1:0-4577 GCA_035634435.1 Polyangiaceae bacterium | reverse complement strand
TGAGTCGACTCGACGCGCAGAACGTCGAGGACATCGTCAACAGCCTGGTTCCCACCTACGTGGCACTCTCGCTGCCCAAGTTCGACGTCGCGGCGGCGCTGCCGCTCAAAAAGGAGCTGATGGAAAGTGGTATGCGAGCGGCCTTCACGCGCGGCGCGGCGGAGTTTCCGGGCATTGCGGACGGCCTCTTCATCAGTGAATCGGTTCACCAGGCCCGCCTGATCGTCGACGAGGAGGGCACGGAAGCGGCGGCGGCAACGGGCTTCGTGGGCGGCCCTGGGTCCGTGCCACCCGATCCCGTCAGCGTGAGCCTCGACCGGCCTTTCGTGTTCTTCGTACGCGACGCGAGCGGCGCCGTGTTGTTTCTGGGTCACGTGGTGCGGCCGCAGTAGTCCCGCGAACGCTCGATGTCATGGAGGCGTCCAGGGCTGCCCGGTCTCGCAATCGATGTGGGCAAGCCGCACCTTGTCGCCCGTGAGGTCCAGGCGGCCGAACACGATCGGCAGCGAAAAGCGCCGCGGTCCAACCGAGCCTGGGTTGAACACCGAGAGCTCACGCTCACGACCGATGAAGGGCACGTGCGAGTGGCCGCAGATGATCAGAGAAGCCGCCTCGCTGCGCGCGAGGCGCGCGACGTCAGCGCGGATCCGGGGACCGTTGACGCCGATGTGAAGCAGCAGAATCCGCAACCGCAGGCGTTCAGCGGCGGTGATGTTCAGGACCAGGACGTCAGGCAGCGTGGGCGCGCGGCCATCGATATTGCCACGCACCGTGTAGAGCGGCGCCACGCCCTTCAGGTGCTCCAGGACACTCAGATTGCCGATGTCGCCCGCATGCAAGATGGCGTCGGGCTGAAGCGCGCGCAGGTGCTTGGGGAGCTGGGGGTGAGGGGAGGAGTGCGTGTCGGCGACGACGGCGAGGCGCAGCGAGCCGTCGGGACGCACCGGCAGCGTGGCTGTCTGCTTGAGCTCGACCGAACGCTGCATGCAGCAGTGTACCGCCGAAAGCGCGAGCCACCAGGCCGCGACCCTCCGGGGGCGTGCTATGCGTCTCGCTTGCCGTCGCCTTCCCCCGTGCTGCGCCCCTACCAGCGCGACGCCATCGACGCCGTGCTGCGTGCGCGACGTGAGGGCGTGCGGCGTATGCTGGTGTGCCTTCCCACGGGCGCAGGCAAGACCGTCATCTTTTCGCAGCTGGCGCGGCTTGCGAAACGCGACGTGCTCATCCTGGCGCACCGCGAGGAGCTGCTGAGCCAGGCTCACGCAAAGGTGGAGGCGGCGCTGAAGGGCGTCTCCAGCGTGGCCATCGAGCAGGGCGCGCGCCGCGCCGCGCCACAGGCCAAGGTGCTCGTCTGCTCGTTGCGATCGCTCCACGAAGAGCGTCTTTCGCGCGTCATGGCCGAGCGCGATTTCGGGCTCGTCATTTACGACGAGTGCCACCATGCAGCGGCGGAGGACAACCTGCGCGTGCTGCGCTCGCTCGGCGTGTTCGATCCAGGCTGGGACGGCACGTTGCTGGGCTTCACTGCCACCACCGCTCGCGGCGACGGCAAGGGGCTGGACAGCGTCTTCGAGCGCATCGTCTACTCGCGCAGCCTGCCGGAGCTGATCGAGCAGGGTTACCTTTGCGCGCTGCGCGGCTTCCGCATCTGCACGGCCGCTGACTTGACGCGCCTTTCGGCAGGAGGCCTCGATTTTGCCGAGCACGAGCTGGCGGAGGCCGTGGACATTCAGGAGCGCAACGCGCTGGTCGCTCGCTCCATCCAGGAGCTTGCGCGCGACCGACGCACGATCGCGTTTTGCGTCACCGTCAACCACGCTCAGAACCTGAGTCGCGCGCTGAACCTGCTGGGGGTGCCCGCAGGGACGGTGCATGGCGCTCTGCCGAGCGATCAACGCGCCCGGGTGTTGTCGGAGTTCCGGGCCGGTCGCCTCCAAGTGCTGACGAACGTCGGGGTGCTCACGGAGGGCTTCGACGACCCTGGCGTCTCGTGCGTCGCGATGGCGCGGCCGACGCGTTCTGAGGGCCTTTACGCTCAGTGCGTGG
Source organism: Polyangiaceae bacterium (assembly GCA_035634435.1). GTDB lineage: Bacteria > Myxococcota_A > Polyangia > Polyangiales > Polyangiaceae > PMG-095. The sequence goes on along the minus strand of DASQDA010000653.1, from coordinate 2,531 downwards.
GGCGCGGAACCCGCCTCGCCCCTGGAAAGAAGGACTGCCTGATCCTGGACTTCGTGGACGTCTCCGAGCTCAGCCTGTGCACGTTGCCGAGCTTGTTTGGCGTACCTCGCGACCTCGACCTGCAAGGCGGCGATGCCAGCGCAGCGGCCCGCGCCTGGCAACAGGTGCTGTTCGACCACCCCGGTTTCGAGCTTGCCGCAGGTGCGGTGACGCTCGCAGAAATTCAGGAGCGAGCAGCCAGCTTCGACCCTCTCACGCTCGAGGCGAGCGCCGAGGTCCGAGCCATCTCCGCCAACGCGTGGTTCTCGCTAGGTCGGCACGGTCTGGGGCTGCACTTCGAGCGGCGGCCACGAAACCCGAGCGAGCTCGTGGTGCTGCAATGCGCGGCGCGCGGCAAGAAGTGGGAGGTCAGCTGGGACGGCAAGCGGATGGAGCGCTTCTCCACCATCGAAGAGGCCGTGCAGGCGGTCGACTACCAGATCGAACGCCTGGGGCGTGCCGCGGCGCTTTCAGCGCGCGAAGGGGCCAGCTGGCGCACCGCGCCGGCTCCAGCGCATGCCGGTGCGGCTGCCAGCGGGGAAAAACCGATTAGGTGGGCGGAAGCGCTTCGCATTTCGCTCTTCAACCGCATCGTAAGCCCTGCGGCTGCGCACCGACCGCGCAAGCCCTAGGGCTTCCCGCTGCCGGAAGGCGGCTTTCGCTCCGCGTCATCGAGCTTCTTCTCCAGGTCTCGGAGATGACTCGTGTCGAGGCTCTGGCGCATCTCGCTCAGCGCGCGACGGGCCTCGTTGAGCTTGAGGGCCCCTCGCTCGAAGTCGACGCAGATGATGCACATACGTCAAGCCTAACGGTCAGCGGCTCGCTTGTCGAACGCGGCCCGCAGCGCGTCTTGCAGCAGCGGTTCCTCCAGCCGATCCTGGTAGCGCTGACCGTTGACGAACAGGGTCGGCGTACCGATGATGCCGCTGCGCACGGATGCGACGGCGATCTCTCGGACTCGCTCGGCGAAGCGGTGCTCGACGAGCGCAGCGCGACAGGTCTCCGGGTCGAGGCCCACGCTACGTGCGTGCTCCACCAGGTGCTCGAGGTCGAGCTCGCCGGGGTGCAGCGACAACTGGCGGTGCATGGGCCAAAAACGGCCTTCCGAGGCAGCGAACTCACTCGCCTCGGCGGCTTGCTTCGCGAAGCCCGCCGGGCCGGCTTTGGGAACGTGCCGGTACACGAAGCGCAGCTCGTTGCCCATCGATTGTCGCGCCTTCTCGATGATTGGATAAGCCTGCGCGCAGAACGGGCACTCGTAGTCCCCGTATTCGATGAGCGTTACGCTGGCCTCGGGGCTACCGTCGACGTGATCGTGCTCGGAGATGGGAGAGGGATTCACCCGCTCAAAGTAATGCCGGAACGCACGAGTGACAATCGTTAGTTCTTTGCGCGCCCCGGTGCCTCGGCATACTCGGTGACGAGCAGGGCGGCCGCGCTGAGCAGCGCGAAAGCGAAAACCAGTGGGATCACCGTGCCGTCGTAAGCACGACCGAAGGGGGTGCTGACGACCAGCGCTAGCAGGCTCGAGCCGGAGCCGATGATGGCGGCGGCGACACCGGCGACGTGTCCCATGGGTTCCATGGCGCGCGCGCTGTAGTTGCCGAACAACACGCCGTTGCCAAAAAAGCAGAGCAGCATGTAAGCCATGAATGCGGTGATGGGTGGATGCCCGCCTTGCGACCAGGCATACGCGAGAAACACGAACGACACGCCGGCGACCGTGGTGGCCGCCCAGCGACAAAGCGCACGCGGACCAAAGCGCAGCACGAGCTTGGCGTTCACCAAGGAGGCGACGCCGATCCCCGCAGCGAGCGCGCCGAAAAGCAGCGGAAACCATCGACCGAGATCGTACTGCTCCTGAAAAATCTGCTGGGCCGTGGAGAGGTAGTTGAGGAACGAGCCGAAGATGAAGCCGCTCGCGAGCATGTAGCCCACCGTGACGCGGCTTCTGAAGGTGAACGCGGCAGCCTGAAAGATCGGTCCTGGGGAGAACCGTGAACGCTTGCTCCCAATGAGCGTTTCTGGTTGGCGTACGGCAAACCAGAGGAGGTTGAAGCTGGCGATGACCACCAGCGCCCAGAAGATGGCGCGCCAGCTCGCGATCAACAGCACGCCTTGCCCGAAGGAGGGTGCCAGGATGGGCACGAGGATGAAAACGGAGCTGACGAACGACATCACGCGGGCCATGGCAGCCCCCGCGTGCACGTCCCGAACGATCGCTACCGCCACCACTCGTGGACCTGCGGCGCCGAAACCCTGCAGTGTTCGACCGAGGAGCAAGAGGCCGAAGCTCTGTGTCCAGGCGCACATCAGGCCACCGATGATGAAAAGCAGCGTGCCGGCAATCATCGCGGGCTTGCGGCCGGTGCTGTCCGAAAGGATGCCGTAGAATGGCTGCCCGAGGGTGAGGCCGGCGAAAAACGCTGTCAGAATCAGCTGACGGTCGTTGGGCGCGCGTGCGCCAAGCTCCGTGGCCATGTCGCCCAGCG
>DASQDA010000652.1:0-2469 GCA_035634435.1 Polyangiaceae bacterium | reverse complement strand
TCCTGCACTGGCCCAGACCTTCCGGGAGGTAGCCACGGGCGAGCGCTTGACCGTGGTGGTCACCCACCTCAAGAGCAAGGGCTCTGAGTGCAATGCCGTGGGCGATCCTGACCTGGGCGACGGACAGGGCAACTGCAATGTGACCCGGACCCGCGCCGCGCTGGCCGAAGTCGCCTGGCTAGCAACGGATCCCACGGGCAGTGGCGACCCTGACTTCCTGCTGATCGGCGACTTCAACGCGTACATGATGGAAGATCCGATTGCCAGCGTGGTGAGGGCCGGTTACCGCAATCTGCTTGGGGATTTCGTGGGCTCCGGCGCCTATTCGTACACCTTCTTCGGTCAGAGCGGCGCGCTCGACCATGCGCTGAGCACGCCCGACCTCGCCGCTCAGGTAACTGGCGCGGTCGAATGGCACATCAACGCCGACGAGCCCACGGTGCTCGACTACAACCTGGAGTTCAAGACGGTCGACCCTTACCGCCCTGATGCGTTCCGCTCCGCTGACCACGACCCCCTGTTGATTGGTATCGACCTCGGCCCCGGTTGCGCGGGCCAGCGCGCGACCGTGTCGGTGAGCCCAGCGGGCCGCGTCGTCGGCGGGCCTCTCGACGGTCAGCCCTATCGCGGTGTGCTGCTCGGCGGAGCGAGCGGGGACGTCATCGTGGGCACTGGCGGCCGCGACAACATCGTGGGCGGCCAAGGTGCCGACCTGATTTGTGGCCTGGCGGGTGATGACCGACTGCTCGGAAATCGGGGCGACGACCGGCTCGAAGGCGGCTCGGGCAGCGACATCTGCCTCGGTGGCCTGGGCACCGACACGACCAGTGGCTGCGAAGCTCTGTAGAGCGCCGATCCGATGCGAGCTCGTCCACGAGCGCTGCAGCGAAGGCGGGGTCGCGCGCCGAAACTGCTCGACCGTAGCTGCTGCGCATCTCGAGCGGCGACGCGTCCGTGCCGCAGACGCCGCAACGGCGCTGGACGCGCTGCGCGCCCCTCGGCAGCGCGTGCGCCCCGTCAGCGCTCCACGAACGCGCGTTCGATGGTGTAATGGCCCGGATCGTGGCTAGCGCCTTCCTGAAAGCCGCGCGTGCCGAGCCAGCCGACGAGCTCACCCAGCATGCTCGGATTGCCGCAGATCATCACGCGGTCGTGCTCCGGGTGCAGGTTGGGCAGGCCGAGGTCAGCGCAAAGCTTGCCGCTCTCGAGCAAATGCGTGATGCGGCCGCGCGTGGGGAATGCCTCGCGGGTCACGGTCGGGTAATAGCGGAGCTGCTTCTGCACCTGCTCGCCCAGGTACTCGTGCCGCGGCAGCTCGCTGCGTATGTAATCGGCATAGGCGAGCTCCTCGCTGTAACGGACGGAGTGCGCGAGTATCACCTGGTCGAAGCGCTCATACGTCTCCGGGTCGCGGATCATGCTCATGAAAGGCGCCAATCCGGTGCCGGTGCTCAGCAGATAGAGGCGTTTGCCCGGCAACAGGTGGCTCAACACCAGCGTGCCCGTGGGCTTGCGGCTGACGAGCACTGAGTCGCCCGCTTTGACGTGCTGAAGCCGTGAGGTGAGCGGTCCGCCCGGCACTTTGATGCTGAAAAACTCCAGGTGCTCCTCGTAGTTGGCGCTCACCACGCTGTAGGCACGGAGCAGCGGCCGCCCTTCCACCTCGAGACCCACCATGAGGAAGTGGCCATTCTTGAAGCGGAGCCCTCGCTCACGCGTGGTGGTGAAGCTGAAAAGGCTATCGTTCCAGTGGTGGACGCTGAGCACGGTCTCTTGGGTCAACTGGTTCACCCCTTTGCTCTAGCTGCGCTTGACCCATCGGTGAAACGGGATATTAAGGAATCTGTAATCGGAATAGGTGATATGCGCTTTACGCTTCGTCAGCTACAGGTCTTCCTTGCGGTCGCGCGCCGCGAGAACGTGAGCCACGCCGCCAAGGACCTGGCGATGTCGCAGTCCGCCGTCAGCGGCGCGCTGGCGGATCTGGAGCACCAGTTCGATATCCAGCTCTTCGAACGCGTGGGCAAGCGCCTGCGTGTCAGTGATCTGGGTCGCGCATTGCGCGCCCGCGCAGAGGCGCTGTACGAGCAAGCGCGCGAATTCGAAGCGCGCCTGGCGAGTCACAACGACATCGGCGTGCTGCGCGTGGGCGCCACGTTGAGCATTGGCAACTACCTCACCGCACCGCTGATGGCGCGCTTCATGCGCGAGCAGCCGGGCGCACGTGTGACGCTGCACGTGGCGAACACGGCCGAGATCGCGCGCAAGATCCTCAACTTCGAAATCGATGTCGGCATGGTCGAAGGTGAGCTGCAGCAAGACGAGCTGGAGGTCACCCGCTGGTGTGACGACGAGCTCTTCGTCTTCTGCGCGCCCACCCACCCGTTGGCCCGCAAGCGCACGCTTTCGGACCGTGACCTCTGTCAGGCGGAGTGGATCGTTCGCGAGCCCGGGTCCGGCACACGCCAG
>DASQDA010000651.1:0-6750 GCA_035634435.1 Polyangiaceae bacterium | reverse complement strand
ATGGCATCCTTCTCGATGAAGGTATCCGTGTTGGGAATGTAGGCTTCGGGTTGGTAGTAGTCGTAGTAGCTGACGAAAAAGGAGACGGCGTTCTCCGGGAACAGGTCGCGCATCTCGGAGTAGAGCTGCGCAGACAGCGTCTTGTTGGGCGCAATGATCAGGGTCGGACGCTGCACCCGCGCGATCAAGTTCGCGATCGTGAACGTCTTGCCGCTACCGGTGATCCCCAGCAGCGTCTGTGAGGCGGCGCCCTGCTCGAAGCCACGACAGAGCGCCTCGATCGCAGCCGGCTGATCGCCCTTCGGCGAGAAATCACTGCGCAGCACGAAAGACATGTGTGGGTCTGCCTACTCTTTCAGGCTTTGTCCCGCTTTCAAGGCGGCGGGGCACGAAAGCCGAGCGATGGTGGCGCCCCAAATGCAGCACTGCCGGCCTGCATGGGCAGGTCGGCAGTGTGGAAATCCGCGAGAGCGAAGCCGAGCTTCGCGCTAGCTCAACGCTTGGAGTACTGGAACCGCTTGCGGGCGCCGGCCAAGCCGTACTTCTTGCGCTCCTTCTTGCGGTCGTCGCGGGTCAGGTACCCGGCTCGCTTCAGGGGCGAGCGGCGCTGAATGTCCTCTGCCGTGAGAGCGCGCGCGATACCGTGGCGCATGGCTGCGGCTTGAGCGTTGTGCCCCCCGCCTTTGACGCTGGCGACCACGTCGTACTTGTCTTGCAGCTCGAGCAGCTCGAGACCTTGGCGAACGACCATGCGCGAGGTCTCGCGCTCGAAGTACTGGTCGATACCGTGGCCGTTGACGGTGACGCTGCCGGTACCGGGGCGGATCCAGACGCGGGCAATGGCAGTCTTGCGTTTACCGGTGGCGTAAGTGGCTTGCGCTTCGGGCATTTCTTGATTCCTGGCTGTCAGATGCTGAAGGTCTCGGGCTGTTGCGCCCGGTGCGGGTGGTCAGCGGTGCCGTACACCTTGAGCTTCTCCAGCATCTGGCGACCGAGCACGTTCTTGGGGAGCATGCCTTTGACGGCTTGCGTGATCGGCGTCTCGGGGTGCTTGACCACGAGATGCTCGAAGCTGATGCTCCGGATGGCCCCAGCGTAGCCACTGTGCCGATAGTACATCTTGTCCGTGGCCTTGTTGCCCGTCAGCTTGACCTTGCCGGCGTTGATGACGATTACGAAATCGCCAGTGTCCACGTGAGGGGTGTAGGTCGGCTTGTGCTTGCCACGCAGCATCGTTGCAATCTTCGATGCGAGGCGGCCCAGCGGCAAATCCGTCGCATCGACGACGTACCACTTGCGGGTTGCCTGGGCTTCGGCGGGTTTCGCCACGAAAGTACTCATCTCGGCTGGTCCTGGGACGAAAGGGGCGGCATTCCTAGCTTCGGGGGGGACTCCCGTCAAGGGATGGAGCTTGCCACCGCAGTATTTGGCGCGGTGCCCTCCGCTGTTGTTCGGCGGGTCTCTGCCGGGCGATCGGCCGACAGGGGCGCCCGCGAACATCGCTCAAGCCGGAGACGAGGGCAAGGTGTTCCTGCAGCGCAGGATTTCCCCTCGCATGCCTTCAGCGGAGCCCCCGACGTCCGTACGAGCAGGGACGGTCACGGATGCAGGCTGGCAATACTCGGCTCCTAGAGCGACTGGTAGCCGACGGCTTGCTGCAGCGGGAGCAGCAGGAAGTCGCCTTGAATCTGCTCGCGCGCTCGGGCGAGCGCGTCGAGGAGATTCTGCTCGAGATGAACGCCTTGGAGGAGAGCCAGCTGCTCAAGTACCTGGCGGCCCTGCACCGGACCCGCTTCGTCTCGACCGAGAAGCTCGCCAAGGCCGAGATTGACCGCCTCACCCTCGAAAAGATCCCGAAGAAGCTAGCTGAGCGCGACTGCGTGTTCCCGGTGTTGTTCGACGTGCAGTCGAACACGCTGAGCGTCGTCATGTCGGATCCCGACAATGCGGCCACCTTGCAGGACGTCCAGCTCGCCTCTGGCGCCAAAGAGGTGCGCGCGTTCGTTGGCCGTCCGCGGGCCGTGCGCGCCGCCATCAACAAGGCCTACAACGGCGACATTCACGCGTTCGCTACGCTCGATCGCGACGCTCATGTCCAGTTCAGCACCATGCTGGACATCTACGAGCGCAATCTGGTGAGCGAAGAGAGCTTGGTCGTGGCCTTGGCCAAGGACAACGTCGGCGAGCGCGTGCTGAGCGGGGAAGAGCTCGAGCAAGGCCGCAGCGCAGGCCGCAGCAGCAGTGACGCGTCGTACCTGGAGACGGTCAACGTGCTGGTCACGTTGCTCGAGAACGCGCGGCCCGACCTGCGCGGCCACTCATCGCAGGTGGCGCGTCTGATGAAGAAAATCGGCGAACGCATCGGGCTGTCCGACAGCTCACGCGACGCCCTTCAGCTTGCTGGCTACTACCATGACCTCGGCAAGATGGGCACCTATCACCTCACCGCCCTGAATGTGGCCGAGTACGAAGGGCACAAGAGCTCGGCGGCCAAGCTGTACAAGGCGCCGGTTCGGCTCCTCGAGGCCATCGGGTTGCCGACCGAGGTGGCGCAATCCATCGAGCACATGTACGAGCGCTTCGACGGCCAGGGTTTGCCCGGGCGCAGCAGTGGGAAAGAGATTCCCCTCGGCGCGCGGCTGTTGGCGATCGCGGACACCTACTCGGACCTGATCCAGAATCCGAAGAATCCGTTTCGCAAGATCTTGCGTCCAGCGCAGGCCTGCGAAGTGCTCGAGCGGTACCGCAACAGCATCTTCGACCCGAACCTCGTCGATCTGTTCAAACACACCGTTACGGGTGAAGACGTTCGCGCGCGGCTGCTCTCCAACCGACATCGGGCGTTGATCCTCGATCCGGACCCGGAAGAGACGACGGTGCTCGAGCTCCGGATGCTGGAACAGGGTTTCGAGGTGCAGCAGGCCCGCAGCATCGAGCAGGCGCACAAGATCCTGGAGCGGGGTGAGACGGAAATCGTCGTCAGCGAGATTGACCTCGCGCAGGGCGACAGCTTCGCCTTCCTTGCCGAGGTGCGGCAGCGGCCGTGGGGGCGCAAGCTGCCGTGGGTCTTCGTCACCAACCGCTCGGCACGCGCGGACGCCCAGCGCGCCTTTCAGCTAGGGGCCTCCGACTTCATGACGAAACCGATTAGCTCCGAGATCCTGGTGGCCAAGCTGCGTCAGATCATCGAGCGCGAAGCCTCGCACAACGGGGCGGTACGCGGAGTTTCGGGCTCACTCAGCGAGATGGGCTTGCCCGACATGGTGCAAGTGCTCTGGCACGGCCGCAAGACAGGCTCGCTCCGCATTCGCTCGCCAGCCAGCACCGGAGAGATCCACTTCGTGGAAGGTGCGATTTTCAATGCGCTCTACGCGAACCTACGCGGGGAGGAAGCGTTCTACGCGATGTTGAAGCTGGCCGACGGCGACTTCGCGCTGGACCCGAACTTTCGTGCCCCCCAGCAACTCATGGCGGACACTCCCGAGACGCTGTTACTCGAAGGTATGCGACGATTGGACGAGGCGGCGCGTTGACGATGCGTCAAGACCAAGTTCTGAGCCGACCTGCGCGCCCGACGTGGTAGCCTCACGTGGCGAGGTTGGTCGTGTCCAAGGTGCAGCCGCCCGTTCTCGGGTTCAACAACAACGTCCGCCACCGCGGCCGCATCTTTCACATCCAGACAGAAGACTCTGGCGTGAGGAGCCCTCGCATCGTCACGCATCTGTTCGCCGATGGCGGCCAGATCATCAAGACGAGTCGTATCGACTATCACGAGCTGCTTTCCGACACCGATCTGCCGAACACCGTACGAAAGCTGATGAAGGGGCAGCACAAGGCCATGTTCCTTGCCCTTCGTCATGGTGAGCTCGACGCCGCGCTCGAGCTGGCATGCGGTCCACACCCGCTGCCATCTGCGCTCCCGAGCGCCGCTGTGCTCGAGGCTGCTGCGCTTGCGCCCACCGTCGAGCACCTCGCGGCAAGCAGCGAGAGCGTCTTCTCGGTCCCGCCTGCTGCCGGCAGGAGCACGGCACCCCCTATCGTGCCATCGTCGATGCCTGCGGGCAGCGCAGCCCAGGGCGCGTCGCGGCTGACGCGACCCGGACTGCTTGCCTCGCCCTCGGCCAAGCCGGCACGATCCATCTTTGGCGAGAGCGCCGTCAGCGAGAAGTCGCTGGACGAGGTGATCTTGAGCTACCTCGCCGAAGATGACGACGACGCTTGAGCGCGTCGGGCGTTCGCGCCAGCGTCAACCGAGTAGGGGTTGGCAACCGGGAACGCGTATTGGCGGTGCTAGGTGAAGTTGCGTCGCGATTTGAAGCGCGCGAGGCGCCGATAAGCGGTCATTCAATACACGACCAGCTCGGCGGACTCGCGCACCGGGGCCGAGCTCAGCACGCTGACTCTGCTTTCGGGGATGCTCGACGCCAGCGCTCAGTCTTCGGCCGTCGTCACTGCCGGAGCTGGCTGCAGCGCGTGGACGCGCCCCTTGCTCAGCGTTCGGACCAGGACGTAGAGGCCGGGAATGAAGATGAGGTTGACCGCGGTGGACACCAGCATGCCCCCGAAGACGGCAGTGCCGAGCGAGTTTCGGGCTGCGGCGCCAGCACCCGAGGCGAGCATCAGCGGCATCACCCCGAGCAGGAACGCGATCGAGGTCATCAGGATCGGACGCAGTCGAAGCGTGGCTGCCTGCACCGCCGCTTCCACCGCGGACGTGCCCTCTTTACGCAGGTGCTCCGCAAATTCAACGATCAGAATGGCGTTCTTGCTGGCGAGCCCCACGAGCATGACCAGGCCGATCTGGCAGAACACGTCGTTGGGGAAGCCGCGAGCCCACTGCAGCCCGAGGGCACCGAGAATGGCCAACGGCACCGAGAAGATCACCACCAGCGGCAACGCAAAGCTTTCGTATTGGGCCGCCAGCACCAGGAACACGAACAGGATGCCCAGGCCAAAGATGACCAGTGTCTGCCCGCCGCTCTCTTTCTGCTCCAGACTGATGCCGGTCCACTCCGTGCCAATACCCTCGGGGAGGTTCTCGGAAGCCAGCCGCTCCATCGAGGCGAGCGCGTCGCCCGAGGAGACCCCGGGCGCGCCCTGTCCGTTGATCTCCGCAGAACGGAACAGATTGTAGTGTCGGATGATCTGCGCGCTGGTGGTCGTGCCGACCTTGACCAGCGACTCCAGCGGCACCATCGACCCGCTCTCCGTGCGCACGTAGAAGGCACCGATGTCTTGAGGTGAGTCGCGGAATTGTTGCTCCGCTTGCACGTAGACACGGTAGGTGCGGCTCGCGTAGCTGAAGTCGTTCACGTACTGGCTGCCCATGTAAAGCTGCAGCGTGCTGAAGATCTGATCGAGCGGCACACCGAGAGATTTTGCCTTCTGCCGGTCGACCTCCACGTCCAGAAGAGGTGTCGCCGCCGTGAAGCTGGTGAACACGCCACGCAGCTCGGGCTGCTGACTTCCCCTGGCCACCAGCCCTTCGACCACCTCGGCGAGGTCGTCGAGGGAGCGGGTCCCGGAACGGTCCTCGACCACCAGCTGGAAGCCGCCCACGCTGCCGACGCCGCGGATTGCCGGCGGCTGAAATGGCACGACGCGAGCTCCGCCGATGCGCGAGAACGGGCCGCGCAAGCGCTCCACCAGGCCGGCTACGGAATGCTCACGTCCTTCTCGCTCGTCCCAGGGGCGCAGCATCGCGAAGACCTGCGCCAGATTCGGTCCGTTGCCGGACAGTGAAAAGCCGCCGACGGCGAACATGCCCGTGATCTCGGATTGCTGCTGCAGGACGCCCTCCACCTGCTTGAGGACTTTCTCCGTCTGCGCCAGCGACATGCCTTCGGGCCCTTGAATGGACACGATGAGGTAGCCTTGGTCCTCGTCGGGAATGAAGCCCGTCGGCACGCTGCGAAACAGCATCACCGTGCCGCCCACGCAGAGCAAGAAGGCCAGCAGGATACGAATGGGATGTCGCAGCAGCCCATTCAGCAGCCGAGCGTACGCGTCGCGCAGCCAGTCGAGCGCCTGATCGATCTTTCGGAACACCACCCACTTGGGGCCAGCGTCGTGCTTGAGCAGCAGCGCGCTCAGCGCGGGCGTGAGCGTCAGCGCGCAGAAGGTCGACAGCGCCACGGACGCGGCAATGGTCAGCGCAAACTGGCGATAAATGGCGCCGGTCGTGCCTGGAAAGAATGCGACCGGCACGAACACGGCTACCAGCACGATGGAGATGGCGATGATGGCCGACGACACCTCGCGCATGCTCTGGCTGGCCGCCTCGCGCGCACCCAGCTTTCGCTGGGTCATCAAGCGTTCGATGTTTTCGATGACGACGATCGCGTCGTCCACCACCAATCCGGTGGCGAGCGTGAGGCCGAACAGGGTGAGGGTATTGATTGAAAAGTCGAAAAGGCGAACGAACGCGAACGTGCCCAGCAGCGAGACCGGTAACGTGAGCGCGGTGATGAGCACGCTGCGCCAGCCGTGCAGGAACAGAAAGATCACCAGAAGTACCAGGCCGATGGCCTCGGCGAGCGTCTTGAGCACTTCATTGATCGACGCCCGCACTGCCAAGGTGGTGTCGGTCGCCCGGCGATAGACCAGCCCGGGAGGGAACTGCTTCGACAGCCGATCCATCTCGCTGAGCACCGAGTCGCGGACCTCTAGCGCGTTGGCAGTCGGCAGCTGGAAGATGCCGATGCCAACGCCTGTGCGGCCCCCGAAGCGCAGCAACTGGCCATAGTTCTC
>DASQDA010000650.1:0-22813 GCA_035634435.1 Polyangiaceae bacterium | reverse complement strand
GCCCGATGCCTTGAGAACGCTCCTGGGCGCCGCGGAGGCAGTTGCTGCTCCCCAACGCCTGATGCGTTGGCGCGACCTGCCCGCAGCTCGGCTCTGGGATCCATTGCTCGAGGCGTTGCCGCCAGGCATCCCGGAGAGCGTGCAGCGCCCGGCGCCGCACCCCATCTGGTGGGTCGCGCCGAGCGGCAGTGGCCGCAGCCTGGTTGGCCGCTGGCTTTCGGCTCGCGGCCGCGCGACGCACCGCCTCGGCCACGAGCTCGACACTACCCGCGGGGACGAGGGCGCCGTTTTTCTGGAGCTGACGAGCGCTGACAGGGATCGAACCGGGCTGCCAGCCCGGCCGGGGCTGTGCGTCGCAGCGCCCTTCGAGCCGGCGGCGGGGAGCGGCTTTCAGGTGGTGCGGTCAGCGGCGGTCGAGCATTTTCTCGATGCTCTGTTGCGCTGGGCCGAGCAGCGTTTACCCGCCGATACGCGGCTGAAGCACGATACGGGGCTCAAGTGGCTGCGCAAGCAAGTGGACCAGGGCACCGTCACCACGCTCGGCGGCCTCCTCGGTTTGATCGGCCTGCTGGACCAATACGGAGCGCGTGAGCTGGCCAGCCGTCCGCTGGAACGCTCGGCTCGCCGTTTCATCGAGGGAAAGCTCACCGAGCTCATCGAGCCGAGCGCTCCCTACGCCGCTTGGCTGCGCCGCTCTTTGTACGACGCGCTGTCGAGCATGGTGGAACGCTGCCTGGTCGAGTCGGAGAGCGGGCTAGAAGCGCCGCGCAGCTTCGACGAGTGGCTCGCGCTGGTGCCGACGGAGCTCGAGCGGAGCGTCGACGTGGAGTGGATGCGCGCGTCCCTCTCCGGCATCAGCACTACCATCCGCACCTCCGACATCGATCGCGCTGCGCGGCGACTGCCGCCGGGCGCCTTTCGCCTCCTCACCAGCCTCGAACAAGCTCAGCTTTTGACGCGCGAAGGTGAGCAATTGAAGCTTGCGCCAGTATGGTTGCGCGGCGCTCTACGGGCCCAGGCGGTGGCCAACATGCTCGATCGCTCACCGTTCGACTGGGGCGAGGCTCTACTGCGTCCGCACGCAGCGCCCGGCATAGCCGAGGCGTTGCTCGACCGAACCTGCTCGATCGGGGGCTCTGCTCTGGAGCCCGTGCTGGATCTCGAAGCCGAGGATCAGCCAGCCTATGCCGCCGCCCTCGATGTGGCTTTGCGCTGCGCGGGCATCGCGCTGCTGCTGGGGCACGAAGTCAGCGCCGAGGTCCTGGAAGGCCTCTGGGCAGAAAACCAACGCTTGTTGCTGGACCTGGGAACGGGTCTTCCGGAGCCCCGGATCGCGCTGGAGATGATCCAGGAACAAACCGATCCCAGCCAGCATGCTCGCGGGCGCGCCCTGCTCGAACCCGGCACCTTTTACCTGGCCGCACTGCGCATTTCCGAAGCCTTGTCGGAGGCCGCTAGCTCCCGCTGGCCCGTGCTCGACCCGTGGCACCAGAGCAAGGTGCCCCCAGCTCTCGCGCTCGCTTACGACCGGATTGCGGCTTCCCTGGCGGCGGTTCCCATCTGGCAGCGCGCAAGCTTCCTCTTGGTCGACCGCCTGCGAAGAAGCCTGGGCAACGCGGTCGATCCAGACGCGCCGCACGCCCTGGAGCAACCCGCCCAGGTCCTCGACGAGATCCAGCATGGCGTCCTGCACTGGTCCACGTTGGGCCTCGAGCAAAGCTCAGCGCGATCTCTCGACCCCGTCTTCGCGCTCGCCGAGCAGCGTGGAGTGAGCTTCGCGGAGGTGAGTCGCGCAATCTGGCAAGCCTGGGATGACGCGGGGCGTCCGCAGCGTGCGGAGCTCGTGGCGGGCGCGGTGCCCGAGCACGCACGCTTCTGGCAACACATCCCAGCAGCGCTTCTCGCCAAGCTCTTGGCCGAGACACACCACCAGCCTCTGCCGTATTCCATGTTCGGTCAGGAGCAGTGGGACACTTTTCGACGCAGCGTGCCAGCCTTGCCAGCGCTGATGGCCGACGCCGAAGCTTGGACGCTGATGCCCTCCGAGCTTGCGCTCACGCTGCTGACGGCGGGGCTCGACGCGCAGCTCTCCCCCGCTGCGGTCGTCGTCGTGTGGGGGCGTTTCCCCGAGGTGTTGCGCTCCACCCTGCGTCGCCAGCTGGACGCCGGCGCACGCGGCGACGCGGACGTGCTGAGCGCCCTGCTCGGCAGCGCACCGCCAGCCGAGGTTGCAGAGCTGCTCGGCGAGCTGGCTGCGGAAAACGGCGCCCAGCAGCTCAGCGCCAGGATGCTCGTGCCGATACGCGCGGTATTACACCGCAGCATCAGCCAGCGCGGTCCGGGTTGGCGCGAGGCCTACCGTGTGCTTTCCGAGCTCGAACGTGAGCTTCGGCGGGTTAGCCACCCGGGCCGAGGTTATGCTCCCGCGTGATGCAAGCAGCCTGTGTTGGGCCGAGCTTCGGGCTCGCTAACCTCAAGGTCATCGAGCTGGACCAGCCCCGGTTGCGGCCGACGGACGTGTTGCTGCGATTGCGCGCCGCATCGCTCAACTATCGCGACCTGCTCGTCGCACGTGGTGAGTACAACCCGAGCTACCCCCTACCCTTGATCCTCGGCTCGGATGCCGTTGGCGAAGTGGTGGAGCTCGGCAGCGAGGTAGAGGCAGGCAGCTTGCCTCTCGGCTCACGGGTGTGCCCGCTGTTCGCGCAGGGATGGTTGCAGGGTCCACCCTCGCGATCGACGGTTCGACACACGCTGGGAGGCCCGCTGCCGGGCGTGTTTGCTCGGTATGCTGCCGTGGCCGCCGATAGCGTGGTGCGTGTCCCCGACGCGCTGTCAGATCTCGAAGCAGCCTGTTTGCCCTGTGCGGGCCTGACGGCATGGAGTGCGCTCTGCACGCTGGGCTCGCTCCGAAAAGGCGAGAGCGTGCTTATCCTGGGGACCGGTGGGGTGTCGGTGCTGGGCGCGCAGATTGCGCTCGCGCTCGGCGCGCGCGTCATCGCCACGACACGCAACGAAGCCAAACGCGAGCGCTTGCTGGCTCTCGGGGTCGAAGCCGTGGTGGTTGCTCAGGGCGCCGGCTGGGGCGAAGCCGTCCGCCGCACGATCGGCGGCGAAGGCGTTGACCACGTGCTGGAAGTTGGAGGCGCCGGCACCCTGATCGAGTCCCTGCGCGCAGTGCGCCCGGGGGGCACCGTGAGCCTGATTGGGACGTTGGCGGGGGGACAGAGCACGCCGAGCTTGTTGCCTGCGGTCATGCGCAACGTGCGCCTGCAGGGCGTGTTCGTCGGACACCGCGACAGCTTCCGAGCGCTGTTGCTCGCCGCCGAAAGCTGGCGCCTCCACCCGGTGGTCGATAGCTCGTTCGAGCTCGGGCACGTCAACGCTGCCATGGAGAGGCTGGCTTGCGGCGACCAGTTCGGGAAGGTGTGCCTCACCCTCTAGTGCAGTCGTGGGACCCAGCACGCGAGCGGCTGAGCCCCACGTCTAGGATGCGTCAGGCGCGGCGACGCCGACGCATGGCGACGAACGCCGCGGCCGCGGCGAACAGTCCGAAGCCCGCCTCCGCGTTACGCGAGGGGCCGAACGCGCAACTGGCACTGCCTTCCGCTTCCCCGGTGCAAACACCGTTCGAGCATTCGCCGCTGGCGTCGCCTTCGAACTCCACCTCGATGGCAACCGCCGCCCTCAGCGCGTCGACGCACTGCTGCAAGTTGTTGCCGTAGTCGACGTACTGGTTCTCACAAAACAGACCACCCTGACTCGTGGTGCAATCGAACTCGCAGCCGCCTTGCAGGTCGGCTTTGCAGCTGGCGTAGCTCTCGTTGTTGCAGTTGATGTGACAGCGCGCGTTCGCCTCCGCTTTACAAGAGCCCTGGCACGACGCGCGGCACTGCGCCTGGCAGGTAGCCTTGGGAGGTACAGCCGAACAGCTCGTGTCGCAGTCGGCTTGGAATGTGGCCTTGCACCTGCCCTGGCACTCGCGGCTGTCGTTAGATGCTTGGCACTCTGCGGCGCAATGAGCGTCCGCTTCCAGCGAACAATTCGCTTTGCAGTCCAGACGTCCTGGGTCAACGTCGCAGCGACCGGTGCAGTCCGCTTCGCAGCTGCCCGTACAACTCGCCTCGATCTGAGCGTTGCACTCCCCGCTGCATTCCACCTGGAGCTTACCCGCACATGCAGCTTCGACTCTGACGGGAGTGCACTCAGCCGTGCACTCGAGGCCGGTCTTTACTTCGCATTCCGCTCGCACCTCCACGTTGATGTCGCCGCAAGCTTCCACACCTGCGCGAGCCGGCGTCGCATTGAGCAGCACGGCAGCCGTCACGGCGGCAAGTGCAGTAAGCAGTCTCGTCTTCATGATATGTCTCCCGCAAAGAAGGTCGTTAGGCGCTTCCGCCGCGCCCTATTCTACGCCTCCCGCTGGCGCTGTCTTCCTTCGAAGCGAGAGATGGCTCAGCTCAGGCGCCTGGCACCCCAGTGGTTACGCCCTCGGGGCCGTGGAACGTTTTGCCCCGCTCTGCCATCTGGACGAGAAGCTCGGCCGGCTCGAAGCGCGACCCGTGTTCAGCGGCAAACGCCCGCAACCGTCGGACCAGCTCACGTGCACCCACCACGTCAGCGTAGCGAAATGGCCCGCCGCGGAACGGCGGGAACCCCAAGCCGAAGACGGCACCAATGTCGCCGTCCCGCGCACTGCGCAGCACACGGTCCTCGAAGCAACGCACGGCTTCGTTCACCAGCATCAAGGCGCAGCGCTGGGCTATGTCGCCGGGCGGCGGGTCAGCGCTCGGCTCGACGTCGAGCACTGAGTAGATACTCGTGTCGACCTGCTTGTTCGAGCTCTTCTTCTCACCGTAGAGATAGAAGCCGCGTTTGTTTTTGCGCCCCAGACGCTGGTCGTCCAGCAACCGCTCCACTCCCGAGGCCGGACGCATCCGTTCTCCGAACGCGTCGTGAAGGATGCTACCGACCTTGGCCCCGACGTCGATGCCTACTTCGTCCAGTAACGTCAACGGGCCGACGGGGAACCCCCAGCCCACGAGCGCCTCGTCGATGACCTCGATGGGGACTCCCTCTGCGAGCAAGAACGACGCTTCATTGAGGTAAGGGCCAAGGATGCGCGAGGTGTAAAACCCGACGCCGTCCCGCACCACGATGACCGTCTTTCCCTGCCGCTTGCCTAGCTCCACCGCCGTCGCGGTCACCCACGGAGCGGTGATCGGGGTCACCACCACCTCGAGCAGCGGCATCTTGTGCACCGGGGAGAAGTAGTGCATCCCGACCACGCGCTCGGGCGCCTTCGCGTTCGAAGCGATGGCACTGATCGGCAGCGACGAGGTGTTGGAGGCGAAGATAACCTGCTCGGTACCGTGCTCTTCGATGTCGGCCAGCACCTGCTGTTTGAGCGCGAGGTCCTCGAACACGGCTTCGATGACCACCTCCGCATCGGCGAAGCCCAGGTAGTCTTTGCTGACGGTCAGCTCGGACATCAGCCGGTCGCGCTCGAAGGCCGGCAGGCGCCGCCGCTGCACCCGCTCGTCGAGGATCTGGCGAACGTGGGCCAGGCCCTTGCCCAGGCCGGCGTCGTCACGATCCTTGAGGCGTACTGGCAGCTTCGCTGCGGTGAGCGTCACGTAGGCGATGCCAGCACCCATCAAGCCGGCGCCCAGTACGCCGACCTTGTGCACCGGCACGGCGCGCACGCTCGCATCGTCGACGCCGGTATCCTTCTTCAACTCGTTGCTGGCGAAGAACAGCCCAATGAGCTCACGGGCCTCGGCAGTGACCAGGAGCTCGCCAAAAGCAGCGGCCTCGGCCCACAGGCCTTTCTCCATGCCACGCGCCAGCCCGATCTCGACCACCTCGAGAATACGTTCGGGTGCCGGATAGTTCCCGAGCGTCTTCTTTCGGAGCTGCTTGCGCGCCTCACGGAAGAGCAGCTTGCGTCCAATTGGGTTCTTCGCCAGCGCGAGCTCGGTGAGCTGTTGTTGAGTGGATCGTCGAGGGTGCGCCGAAGCGCTCCCCTGCAGGCTCAGGGCTCGCGCGACCGCCGCGCTGACCAGGATCGGGCGCGCAACCACCTCGTCGAGTAAACCCAGGCGCAGCGCGCGGCGCGCGTCGAGCTGCTTGCCGGTGAGCATCAGATCGAGCGCTGACTGAACGCCCACCAGGCGCGGCAGACGCTGGGTGCCCCCGAGCCCTGGCAAGAGGCCGAGCTGCACCTCTGGCAGGCCCAGGCGGGTCTTGTCATCACTCGTCCCCACGCGCGCACGACAGGCCAAGGCGAGCTCCAGACCGCCGCCCAGGCACGCGCCGGCAACGGCCGCGACGAACGGCTTGGTCGAGCGCTCGATGCGCGAAAGCGCGAGCTGTCCGGAGCGTGACAGCTCAGTGGCTTGCTGCGGCGAGGTCAGGCCTCGCAGCAGCTTCAAATCCGCACCGGCCACGAAGCCCTCGGCCTTGCCCGACATGAGCACCACCGCACGGATGCTGGCGTCGGCCTCGATTTCCTCGAAGAGCTGCTCCAGCTCGCGGAGGAGCTCGCGACTGAGCGTGTTGACGGCCTCTCCGGGGACATCGATGACGAGCAACGCGCAGCCATCGACGCGTCGCTCCAGCCGCAGCGAGCGCGAAGCAGAGGCGTTCGGCCCGCTCACGGAGCCGCCTCCAGCACCATGGCCGCGCCCAGGCCGCCCGCCGCGCAGGCCGTACACAGGGCAAACTGACCGCCACGTCGGCGCAGCTCGCGCAACGTCTGCGTGATCTGGCGCGCGCCCGTGGCGGCGAACGGATGGCCAAGCGCGATGGAGCCGCCGTTCACGTTGAACTTCTCCCAGTCGATGAGCCCTACGCGTTTATCGCGACCGAGCTTGTCGCGAGCGAACTGGTCGCTTTCGAGCGCCTGGGTGTTACTCAGGACCTGCGCCGCGAAGGCCTCGTGCATGTCGATCAAATCCATGTGCTTCAGCTTCAAACCTGCGCGGTCGAGCGCCATCGGCGTCACGTAGGCGGGGCCGATCAGCAGCTGGTCGAAGGGGTCCACCGCACAGAAGGCGTAGCTCTTGACGAACCCCAAAATGGGGAGGCCCAGCGCCTGCGCCTTTTCCTCGCTCATGAGCAGGATGGCGCTGGCGCCGTCCGTGAGGGGCGAGCTATTGCCAGCTGTCACGCTGCCGTGCTGTCGATCGAACACCGGCTTGAGCTTCGCGTAGGTCTCCAGGTCAGAGTCCTTGCGAACCAGATTGTCTTCGTGGAAGGGCTCGTACGCAGGCGGCACGAACGCGGTCATGACTTCCTCGGCGAAGCGCCCGTCCGCCCACGCCTGAGCTGCACGTACGTGGCTGCGGTGCGCAACCTCATCCTGCTTGTCGCGCGCGATTCCATTCTCTTTCGCCATCTTCTCGGCGCTTTCGCCCATCGTCAGCTGGGTGGAAAGCTCGCGCAGCGCGGGCGGCACCGGTGCTAGGTCCTTCAATCCGACCCCCGAGAACGCTCCCAGACGCTGCCCCAGCGAGCGCGCTTTGCTGGCCTTGAGCAACGCCGTCGACAGCCGCTTGCTCGTGACCATCGGCACGTCGCTGGCGCTGTCCGCTCCACCCGCGATGCCGCAGTCGATGCTGCCATCGAGGATGGCCTGCGTAACGGACACCGTGCTCTGATAGCTGGTGGCACAGGCACGGGACACGCTGAACGCGTCGACGGTGCGCGGCAGGCCGATGCCGAGCACGATTTCTCGCGCGATGTTGGGAGCGCCGAGCGACGGCACCACCTGCCCGTAGACCAGCGACTGGACCTCGGACTTGTCGATACCCACGCGCTCGAGCAGCTCCGCCGTCACCATGCGACCCAGCTCGAGCGCGGAAAGATCCTTGTAAGCCGTGCCCTGCTTGGCGAACGGCGTGCGTAATCCAGCCACGATGGCGGCTCGTCTTTCCTTAGCCATGCTCGACTTCCCTTCTTGAGCGACGGCCAGACCGGAGGCGGCCAGCGCTGGGCGTGGCTAACTCTGCGGACCGCGGCGGCGCGTCTCGGCGCGTGGGTTGCACCCCGTGTCGATAGAGTCCGTGACGCGACGTGTCAAGGCGGGTTCTCGCCCACGCCTCGCCGATCGGCGGACCGCCGCTCCCGCGGGCACTCAGCGCCTATCAGCCGTGAGCGCTTTCAGCTGACGAGGCGCTGTCGGGCGCGTAAGCCGGAGCCAGCGCGGGCGCGGTGCCGCTCTCCGGACGTCCGTGTGAGAACCGAACGCGAACCACCCGCGCGCTGTCGTGCAAGTCTTCGCACAAGCTGCCGGCCAGGTTGAAGATCGCGTGTTTCGACGCGTCGCTCCCCTGCACGTTGGCCGCAAGCACGACCTCCGCTCCACCGTTGTCGTGCAGCGCCGCCAGCAGCGTGCGACACAGGCGCTCACGGGCGGCGAGATGCGTGACATCGACGGTTGGCGCGCAGGCGACGACGCCCACTCTGAGCGATCCAGTCGCCCTTGCGGTGTGGCGAGCGACGCGGACGAAGAGATGCTCCATAGACTCTCCGCCGCTATGCGCAACCACGACCGAGTTGGGCGCGCGGCGTTGATACTCGCTGATCCATTGCGGCCATTCAGCGCCCTCTTCGAGGACGATCACGGAGCTCAGGCTATCGGTTGTCTCGTTCATCAGATCCCTTCGCTCGACAGTGACTTCGAGCGCCTCCTTCTTCTGTGAGTCGAGATGCCTGAAGTTAAGGGCCTGGGGGTCCTGCCCACCCGCCGCTTCCAAGACGCCGAGTCTCGCTCAACTAGAACGCAGGTCAAGTATCCATGGACGAGCAATGCCGATTGCTCCCACTCGGTCTCACGACCACATCATGGCACTGACAGCGTGTTAACGCGCACGGCATGGCGACAATCGCTCGTTGCTGGCGCGTCACGTTCCCGCCATTTTTCGTCGCAAAAGATTGGACTACGAACGACTGAATAAACCACTACGACGTGACCCGACTACGTGCGTGCGTTCGCGCGAGCTCCGTCAGCGCCAGCGTCGATTGTACGGACACGCCTGCTGCGCCGCGCAGCCGCCCACGATGCAAGTAACCGTCAGTAGCCGAAGTCGGGAGCGGCCGCTTTCGCCGGCACCGACTTCGCTGCTGGTTTCGCGACGGGCCTGGCGACGGCGACTTTGGGCTGTGCGCGCAGCTGCCGCGACGGCCGCGCTACGGGCGCCTTGACGGCCACCGGCGGCGGCGCTTTCTCGGGCTCGACGGAGCTTGGTAGCTCGGCAGGCGTCGGCAGCTGCGCGGCGGGCGGCGCAGGGGCCGTCACGGGCGCGGGCAGCGGAACCGGGCGACTCTCGGGTGGCGACGCCGTCCGTGTCGCAGCCGTGGGCTCCAGCTGCGCGCCAGCAGGTTGACCGAAGGCGCGATAGGCGGCGAAGGCACCCCCGCCCGCGACCAGCATCCCCAGCATCCCCACCGCCACCAGCAGGGCGGCAGAGCGCCGCTTCGGCGCCACCGCACTGACGTCCGGTTGAGACGTCGCCCACGACCCGGCGGTGCGTCCCGTGACCGCCGGCGTGCCACGCACGCCCGCGCTCGACCCCATGGCTGCCCTGGCACCCTTGGGCAGCAAGCCCGCGGATTGGCCGTCGCCCGGCGGAGGGAGACTGACGGCGGCGCCGCGCGCTGCCCAATCGTCGAGAGCCTGGATGAACTCCTGCGTCGATTGAAAGCGATGATTCAGATCCCGCGCCATCGCCTTCGAGATGATGCTCGAATAAGCGGGGTCGAAGCCCGGAAGCACCTGCTCGACCGTAGGAACCTCGTCGAGCACGATCTTGAACATCAGCTGATTGAAGGTGGCCGCGTCGAACGGCACGCGCCCCGTCACCGCCTCGAACAAGATCACTCCGATTGAATAGATATCGCTGCGGTGATCCGCTTCATGGCTGCCACTGGCCTGCTCGGGGGACATGTAGAACGGCGTGCCCATGACCGCCCCCGTGCGCGTCATCTTCATACCGTCGCCGGAGAGCGGCTGGAACTTGGAGATCCCGAAGTCGATGATCTTCACGAAGTCGCGCTGACCAGCCTTCTCCTTGAGGAGAAAGATATTGTCGGGTTTCAAATCGCGATGAACGATTCCCGCTTGATGCGCAGCACCCAGGCCCACCAGCACTTGACGGATGAGTGGAGTGAGCTCCTGCGGCGTCAGTCGCGTGCGCGACTTGATGCGGTCGCTGAGCGCGGTGCCGTCCAGGTACTCCATGACGATGTAATGATCGCCGTCGGGAAACGAGCCGAGATCGAGCACCTCCAGGATGTGATCATTGCCGATGCGGCCGGCTGCTTGCGCTTCCCGGTCGAACCGCTGCATGACTTCCGCGTTGCCGGTGAACGCGGCGTGCAAGACCTTGATGGCCACACGGCGGTTGATGCGTATGTTCTCACCTTCGTAAACGGCGCCCATACCGCCCTCGCCGATGAGACGCGCAATACGGTACTTGCCTTCAATGAGCTGACCAACCTCGAGGGACATCGCTAGACCTTGTCTTTAGAGTACGTCAGCACAGCGCCAAATTCCCATTCCACGCGGGTATGCGCGACAATTCTGTAGGCGGATGCAAGTGCAACGCGGCACCTGACGTTCATCCAGAGTGCTGGGCGCACGCCGTTGCCACCCGCGCATCGCTCCAGCGCCGCTGTACTTGTGCGCTGACGGTCCGCGATATGCTCGCGTTTCAGCGTCAATTTCGCCTGCGTGCGCATTCGCCACGTCCACGCGCGGATTCGGCCGCTGGCAACAGCTATCGCTGGTGAGTATCGCGCGCGCAAACCTCGGCCCTTCCCAGGGCCGCTTTCTTGGCGCGTCGTCGTCAGTTTGCTAAAGCAAGCCACCGCTCCTTTGCAGCGAAACTCATGAAGCGAACTCGATCCTCAAGTGTATTGGTCCTGGCCGAGCTCGGTGCTGAATGGCCGCGCTGGCTCCCCGAGCTGATGGCGGACAAGTTTCGCTGCGTGCTGGCCCAAGAAGCGGGCGCAACGCTCCCCGGCCTCGGCGACCGCGCGGTCGGAAGCCTACCGCCGCTCGCGGCTCAGGCGCCCGTGACCACCCTCGTGCTGCTCTGCAACCAGCGCGCGGACGCGACGCAGCTTGCCGAGCGCCGTGAGCTCGCGCGGCGTTTGGCGGCGCGCCTCCCTGGAAAGCACAAGTGTACCTTGTTGCTGAGCGCTCCGCGCGATTGCGGCGACGCCTCGCGCCAGGCGCTCTTCGCGCTCACGGCCGAGCTGCAACGCGATCGCTGGCCAGGCAACGTGTCGCTGCAAGTACGCATCGAGGAGGAGGCCGCGTCCCGCCCGATCTCCAGAAGTGTGCTGCCGCGCGCCCGCGTCGCTTGAGCATCTCGGCGGTCGCGACGCGCCGCCGTGACCAACCCCGCCCAGAGCGCCCTCAGATGTGTATCGCGCGACCGCCCACGGCTAGCGCCGCTTCTTTCATCGCCTCCGACAACGTCGGGTGAGCGTGTGAGGAGCGCGCCACGTCCTCGGCGCTGGCGCCGAACTCGATGGCAACTGCCGCCTCTGCGATCAGGTCACCAGCGCGCGCGCCGATGATGTGCACGCCGAGAAGCCGGTCGGTTTCCGCATGCGCGAGCATTTTCACACGGCCCTGAACGTCGCCCAGAGCGCGCGCGCGCCCGTTGGCAACGAACGGGAAAACCCCCTTTTTGTAGGGGAGCTTCCGCTCGCGCAGCTCGTCTTCAGTGTGTCCGACGGAGGCGATCTCGGGGTGCGTGTAGACGATGCCGGGGATTGCATCGTAGTTCACGTGGCCATAGCCAGTGACGATGTGCTCGACGCAAGCGATGCCTTCCTCCTCGGCCTTGTGCGCGAGCATCGGTCCGCGGACCAGGTCGCCGATGGCATATAGCCCCTCGACGTAGGTGCGAAAGTGGTCGTCAATCGGGATGCGACCCCGTGGATCCAGCTCGACACCCACGCTGTCGAGTCCCAGGCCTTGCGTGTTGGGAACCCGCCCGACAGCCACCAGCAGGCGGTCGCAGCGCAGCGGCTCCTCATCCCCCAGCTCGACCACGACCTCGTCGTTGTCGACGCGCGCCGATGTCACTGCCGTGCCGAGGCGGAACTGAATGCCTTGCTTTTCGAAGGTGCGCTCGGCCTCGTCGGCAATCTCTGCGTCCATGCCGGGCAAGATGCGGTCGAGATATTCCACGATCCGAACCTCGGCCCCGAGACGCTGCCAGACCGACCCTAGCTCCAGGCCGATGTAGCCGGCGCCAATCACGACCAGGCGTCGGGGCACCTCCGGATAAGCCAGCGCCTCCGTGCTGGTTCCTATGCGATCACCGTCACACACCACGCCGCGCAGCGTGGCCGGAACGCTGCCAGTGGCGAGAATCACGTGGGGCGCGGTCAGCTCGTTCCGCTCTTCGCCCTCCACCAGCACGCGACCCGCTGCCAGGAGCTGCGCATGCCCGTAGTAGCGCGTGATCTTGTTCTTCTTGAACAGGTGCGCCACGCCTTGGGTCAGGGCGTTCACGACGCTGTCCTTGCGCTTGAGCATGCACGGCAGATCGAGCTCCACGCCCTGCACGCGCATCCCGTACTCCTCGAGGCCGTTACGCGCCTCGCGGAAGCGCTCGCTCGACTCGAGCAGCGCTTTGCTCGGGATGCAGCCGATGCGCAGACAGGTGCCGCCGAGCGCGGGCTCTTTCTCGATGCACGCCACGTCCAGACCAAGCTGTGCTGCGCGCAACGCTGCGACATAGCCACCAGGCCCTGCGCCGATGACGATGAGGTCGTGTTGCTTCATGTGAGACCTGACAGCTCCGGGCTTGCTCAGACTTCGAGCAGCATCCGCGCTGGCTGCTCCATGCAGCTCTTGATGCGCTTCAGAAAGGTGACTGCTTCGCGGCCGTCGACGAGACGATGATCGTAGGTGAGCGCCACGTACATCATGGGGCGAATCACCACCTGACCGTTGACGGCCATAGGTCGATCCTGAATCGCGTGCAGGCCGAGAATCCCGCTCTGTGGCGGATTGACGATCGGCGTCGACAGGAGCGAGCCATAGATGCCGCCGTTCGAGATGGTGAAGGTCCCACCCTGCAGCTCGTGCAGCTCGAGCTTGTTGTCCTTGGCGCGTTTACCGAAGTCGGCGATGGCCTGCTCGATCTCCGCGAAGCTCAGGCGCTCCGCGTGGCGAATGACCGGTACAGCGAGGCCCTTCCCGCCGCCAACCGCCACGCCGATATCGTAGTAGTTCTTGTAGACGAGATCGCTGCCGCGGATCTCGCCGTTGACCGCGGGCACCAGCTTCAGTGCATCGATGGCTGCCTTGACGAAGAAGGACATGAAGCCGAGCTTGATGCCGTAGCTCGTCTGGAAGGCTTCCTGGTGCTCCTTGCGCAGGGCCATCACGGCGGACATGTCGATCTCGTTGAAGGTGGTGAGCAGTGCAGCGGTCTGCTGAGACTGCACCAGGCGCTCGGCGATGCGCTTGCGGAAGGGGCTCATGGGCACGAGCTCCTCGGGCCGCTCTCCGCTCGGGGCTACGGGCGCTCGCCCGCGCGCCGGGGGTGCTGGGCGCACTGCGGCTGGACGCTCGGCGCGAAGCACGTCCTCCTTCAACAAGCGACCACCTGGCCCGGTCGCTTCCACGTCCTCGGCGCGCACGCCACGCTCCTTCAGAGCGCGTCGCGCCGAGGGCATGACACGCGCGAAGCCTTGCGGCGGGACGGTCTCGCGCACCTCGCGCGTGGAGCGAGGCCCGTCGCTGCCGCGCTGTGAGCTCGGCGGAGCTGCGCTGGAGGGCGCGGGCGCCATTGCAGGCGTGAGCGGCTCGGTCACCGCGGTGGGCGCGAGCGCCGCCGAGGTCGACACCGGGCCCGTGGCTGCGGTGCCTTCGCGCGCGCCTTCTTCGATCGAGCCGATCACGTCGCCGACAGTCGCCGGCTGGCCTTCCTTGACGGTGATCCGCAGGGTGCCGCTCACGGGCGCGGGCAGATCGACGGTCACCTTGTCCGTCTCGATCTTCACCACGACCTCGTCGCGTTGAACGCTGTCCCCGTCGCGTTTTACCCATTCACCGATCTGAACCTCGGTGATCGACTCGCCGACGGGCGGAACTTTGAGCTCGATGGACATGGTGCGCTGCCTTTTACACCGGCTCGCAGCCACAGAGAGCGGATTTCGAGAACCCTCCGCAGTGAGGGCGCGTCGATCCACGCTCGCGTCGAAGGCTGGACCAGGGTTCCGTTCTCGTTACAATCACCGGGAAGCCCGCGCGCTGAAGCCCACCCTAGCTGGATCCGCCACTCCGGTGGGCCGGGCGGGCGTGGCGGACCTCAAGTGACGACGGCGTTGGCGCTCAGCCGAACGCTCGCTCGAGTAGCTCTTGCTGCTCGAGCTTGTGGCAGTTGGCGGAACCCGTTGCTGGGCTCGCAGACTCGGCGCGGCAAACGCCTGCAAAGGGGAAGCGCCCGAACAGCATGGGGCCGAAGCGCGCGCGGAAATTGCGCCAAGCGCCCATATTCTCCGGCTCCTCTTGCACCCAGTACACTGGGGTGCCGTCTTCGTACTGATCGATGGCTGATCGCAGGTACATGTCCGGCAGCGGGTAGAACTGCTCGATGCGCACGAGAGCGACGTCGTCGCGCCCCAGCTCCGCGCGTCGCTTCTCCAGGTCGTAACAAACCTTGCCGCTTGCCAGCAGCACGCGCTTGGCCTCGCGCGGCTGCGCGTCGGGGATGACACGCTGGAAACGTCCGTTCGCGAAGTCATCGAGCGAGCTCACGCACTGTGGGTGCCGGAGCAGGCTCTTGGGCGTGAACACGACCAGGGGCTTGCGCCAAGGACGCAACACCTGGCGCCGCAACAGGTGGAAGTACTGCGCGGGCGTGCTGGGCTGCACGACCTGAATGTTCTCCTCGGCACACAGGGCCAGGAACCGCTCGATGCGCGCGCTGGAATGCTCCGGGCCCTGGCCCTCGTAGCCGTGGGGCAAGAGCAGCACCAGGCCGGAGAGGCGCTTCCACTTGTCCTCGGCGCTGACGATGAACTGGTCGATGATGACCTGGGCCGCGTTGGCGAAGTCGCCGAATTGTGCCTCCCACATCACGAGCGCTTCGGGCCAGTCGAGGCTGTAGCCGTATTCGAAGCCGAGCACCGCGACTTCGCTCAACGCGGAGTTGTAGATCTCGATGGGTCCCTGTTCAGCGCCCAGATGGCAGAGCGGCACGTACGCGTGCCCGTCGTGAAAGTCGTGGAGCACGGCGTGGCGCTGACTGAAGGTGCCACGACCGGAGTCCTGCCCGGTCAACCGCACGCGGGTCCCATCGGTCACGAGTGAGGCAAAGGCCAGGAGCTCCGCGCTACCCCAGTCGAAGGGTCGCTCCCCCTGCCCCATCGCGCGGCGCTGGGCCACGAGCTTCTCGATCTGCTTGTGCGGGTGGAAGTCGGCCGGCAAGGTGTTTTGCCGCTCGGTGAGCTCCGCGATGCGCGCCTTGTCGATGGCGGTCGTCACCTCGGGTACGTCCACCTCGGGCCCGCCTCGATAGCCCTTCCAGTAGCCGCCCAACCAGTCATGCGTTCGCACGTAGTCTTTGCGCCGCGCTTCGCCGAGCTCGCTCTCCAGGTGGTCGCGCCGCTCGACGGCGATGCGGTCGGCCTCTTCGCGCGTGAGCCCGCCGAGCTTCAGCAGGTGCTCCAGGTAACCGTCGCGAACACTCTTCCGCTCCTGGATCGCCCGGTAGAGAATTGGCTGGGTGAACGCGGGCTCGTCGGTCTCGTTATGCCCGTGGCGCCGATAGCCGTACATGTCGATGACCACGTCCCGCAGAAACGTGTCGCGAAAATCCATTGCCAAGCGCACGACCTGAGCGACCGCCTCGGGGTCCTCGCCGTTGACGTGGAAGACGGGAATCTGAAGCATCTTCGCCACGTCCGTGGCGTACGTCGTGGAGCGGCCTTGGGACGGCGGCGTGGTGAAACCAATCTGATTGTTGACGATGACGTGAATGGTGCCGCCCGTCGTATAGGCGTCCAGCTGGCTGAGATTCAGGGTTTCCTGTATGACGCCCTCGCCTGCAAAGGCGGCATCGCCGTGGATCATCAAGCCGATCTTCTTGCTGCGCGTCAGGTCGTCGACCCGATCCTGCTTGGCGCGGGTGCGGCCAATCACCACGGGATCGACGAACTCCAGATGGCTGGGATTGAAGCACAGCGACAAGTGCACGCGTCGACCCGTCGCCGTGACGAAGTCGGAGCTGTGTCCGAGGTGATACTTGACGTCGCCGCTGCCGAAGTAGAGCTCTGGATCGGTGTCCTGGAACTCGCGGAAGATGTCACGCGGGCTCTTGCCCATGATGTTGGCGAGCACGTTCAAGCGGCCGCGGTGGGCCATACCCAGCACGATTTCGTCGACCCCGTGCTCCGCGGCGCGATCGATGGCGAACGCGAGCAGGGGGATCAAGCTCTCGGAGCCCTCGAGTGAGAAGCTCTTCGCGCCCACGAACTTCTTGTGAATGAACTCCTCGAAGATGGCGGCGTCGGTCAGCTTCGTGAGAATGCGCAGCTGCTCGTCCCGGCTCAGCTGAATGCGATTTTCGGATCCCTCCATCCGATCTTGCAGCCAGCTCTTCACCGCCAGGTCGTCGATGTGCATGAATTGCACACCGATGGACCGACAGTAAGTCGTGCTGAGGCGCTGGATGATTTCGCGTAGCGTGAGCGCTTCGGCTCCGAAGATGGTGCGGCTCGAGAACTTGCGCTCCAGGTCCTCCGCGGAGAGCTCGTAAAACTCGGGATCCAGCTCGGGCTGACTTGGCCGCGGCAGGCCGAGCGGATCGATCTTCGCCATCATGTGCCCTCGCACGCGATACGCACGGACGAGAGCGTCCACACGGTCCTGACGAACTGCGGCCTCGGGCACCTCGAGCGTCCCTGCGCCTGCAGCACGCGAAAGGGCCAGACCCGTCGCATGCCCGTTGCCCGTGTGGCCGTTGGCGCCGAGGCCGTTGCTCGCGTGACCGTTGCCGGCTTGCACATTGCCAGAATGGCCGTTGTCGCCGTGGCCGTTGCTGGTTTGGCTCGAAGGGTTGAAAACACTGGACGGACGGAACGAGGGCCCGAGCTGCATCGGCCCCTCTGGGGCAGCTTCTTCGTCCGCGATCTGAGCGAAGTAGGCCTGAAAATCGTCGGACACGCTCGCCGGGTCCAGCAAGTAATCGGCATACAGAGCCTCGAGGAATGGCAAGCTCAGCGTATTCGGCGCGTCCTCGGCGATGTCTTTTTCCATTTGTCGCACACAACCTAATTGAGCCCGGGCACACCCCGGACGCCTCACCATGGCTCGAGCTCGAGTGGCTCCGCGATGGCAGGCTGAAGCGGTGCATGAAATGGGCCCGGCCGTCGCGCGGGTCAAGCACGGCGACGGAAAACTCCCGGATTTAATCAGGTTTGACCGGCGGGCTTCCGCGCTCGACGGACGCTCGCAACGTTCCGGAAACATAACCGAAGCTGGTTTCACATCGGGCGGAAAGCTGAAGCGCTAAGGCGGGCGACCGGGCTGCTCGACTGGCCGCGTGGCCGAGGCGCGAGACCGTCACTCCAACGAGAATGGGAGCACTATGACTTTGACCCGGGTGGGGCCGCTCGAGGCAGTCGCGCCGTCTCCGTTCAGCGCCCGTTCGGCGGACGACGGCGAGACGAGCGCGGGCGCGGCGGGGGAGCGGGGTCCGCCACGCGCAGGTAGCCCTTGCTGAGGAAGCCGTACATCTGCTGTGTGAGCACGTCGGCCGTCTCCTCGGCAAACCCGAGCGTCACGGCTTGATACAAGAGCTCCTTCAGCGCGCCGATCGTCAGGTACGAAAGGACGCGCGGCTCCCCATCGTCGACGATGCCCAGCGCCTGGCCATCCTTCAACGACTCGGTGAGCAGCTGAACCGCGGCGGCGTAGAACGTGGCGAGCTTCCGATCGAACGCCGGATCGATGCCCACCGCATCCGTGAACAGAATCTTCGTCATCGCACGCTCGACCAGACAGGTGCGAAGGATGGCTCGGATGTTGTCCCGCACCTGCTCTGGCACGGGGCGGTCCGGATCGCCGGGCACGATGCGCTGAATGGCGAGCGTAATCTGGGCAGCGAAGCGATCGATGAGCGCGGAGAACACCGCCCGTTTGTCCTCGAAGTAGAGGTAGAACGTGCCGCGAGCCAACCCGGCTTGCGCGACGATGTCGTCGATCGTCGTCTGGTGATAGCCGCGGCGCGCGAACACGTCGCGGGCCACCCCGAGTATCTGCTCGCGACGCTCGCTTTTGGCCGTCTGACGCTTGGAGGCGCGCTGGGTCATCGCACCGCGAGCATGCAACGGAACCGGTCATAGGGGTGAGAGCACGCGTCGTCACGTGTGCGCCGAACGCCTCTGCGCCTTCGGCTGCAAACCCGCCCGCGCGACGCAGAATTTTTGCCGCGCGCGCCATCGAGGCCCCGAACGCAGGTGGCGGCCGGCGCCAGCCCAGGCGCATTGTCGTTTGATATCGCAGCGTTGCGCGTGTGACAGCATTGGGCGAGCAGGTTTTGACCGCGCCCGCTTGCCGCCCGAGCCGCGCCGGGCGTAAACACTGACGTCAGCGTCAGTTCTCGGCGAGGCCTCCTCGTCGAGTACAACGAAAGGGCCACGTGATGACCTCGAGCGAGCTCGTGATCGGGATGGACGTTGGATCCACGACCGTCAAGGCGGTGGTGATCGACCCGGAGACGAAGGCGATCCTCTGGAACGACTACAAGCGGCATCACACCAAGCAGCCCGAAACGGTGCTGGCGTTCCTCGAACGCATCTTGGCTGACTTTCCCGACCAGAAGCTCGACTCCTGGCGCATGTTCGTGACCGGCTCGGGGTCGAGCCCACTGGCGGCACCGACGGGCGGTAAGTTCGTGCAAGAGGTGAACGCCGTCACGCTCGCCGTGGAGCACAAGCACCCTGACGTGCTCAGCGTGATCGAGCTCGGCGGGCAAGACGCCAAGATCATCATGTTCAAGGAGGACAAGAACACCGGTCAGAAAACCGCCGGAACCTCGATGAACGACAAGTGCGCCTCCGGCACTGGCGCCACCATCGACAAGTGCATGATCAAGGTCGGCGCCGAGGCAGGCTTCGCCACCTCGCTGCATTTCGATGACGCGAAGCTGCACCACGTCGCCGCCAAGTGCGGCGTCTTCGCCGAGACCGACATCGTCAATCTGGTGAAATCGGGAATTCCCAAGGACGAGGTGCTGAACTCGCTAGCCGACGCCATCGTGCTGCAGAACCTGAGCGTGCTGACCCGTGGTAACACGCTGAAGTCGCGCGTTTTGCTGCTGGGCGGACCCAATACGTATTTGCCTTTTCTGCGTGAGTGCTGGCAGAAGCGCATCCCCGAGACCTGGCGCGACCGCGGCTATGAGTATCCCAAGGACGTACCCGTCGAGGAGCTGATCTTCGTACCGGAGAACGCCGAGCTCTACGCGGCGCTCGGAGCTGCGCTGTATGGCATCGCCGAGGGCGGCGTCGCGGGTCGCTTCAAGGGGGTGGAGAGCCTTCGAGAGTTCATCACCAACGGCCGACGCGCCCGTCTGGGAGAGCAAGCGGGGCCGCCGTTGTCCACGAACGCCGACGCGACGCGCGAGTTCATGGAGATTTACAAGGTTCCGCGCTTCGAGCCGCCGGCGCTCGCGCCGGGCCAGGTAGTGCGCGGCGTCATCGGGCTCGACGGAGGCTCCACCTCGTCGAAGGCCGTGCTCATCGACGAGCAAGGCGAGATTATCTGCAAGGCGTATCAGCTCTCGAAGGGCAACCCGATTCAGGACGCCCAGGAGCTGCTGACGAAGATCCGCGATCACATCCGCAGCCAGGGCGCGACGCTCCAGTGCCTCGGCTTCGGCGCAACGGGCTACGCAGCGGACGTGCTCGAGCAGACGGTGCTGGCCGACGTGAACATCGTCGAGACGGTCGCGCACATGATGAGCGCGGTGCATTTCTTCGGTGATGTCGACGTCATCTGCGACATCGGTGGACAGGACATCAAGGTCTTGTTCATGAAGAACGGCGACATCCAGAACTTCAAGCTGTCGAACTCGTGCAGCGCCGGCAATGGCATGCTCCTCCAGGCGATGGCGGACCAGTTCGGTATCCCCGTGACGGAGTACGCCGACGCCGCGTTTCAGGCGGAGCTCGCGCCCAAGTTCAGCTACGGCTGCGCCGTGTTCCTCGACTCCGACCGCGTGAACTTCCAGAAGGAAGGCTACCAGAAGGAGGAGCTCCTGGCGGGGCTGGCGCAAGTGCTGCCGAAGAACGTCTGGCAGTACGTGGTGCAGATCCCGCGACTGGCCTCGCTCGGCCGCAAGTTCGTCTTGCAAGGCGGCACGCAATACAATCTCGCAGCCGTCAAAGCGCAGGTCGACTACATCAAGGAGCGCGTGCCCAACGCCGAAGTGTACGTGCATCCGCACACCGGCGAGGCAGGCGCCATCGGAGCCGCCATCGAGACGCTTCGCCGCTACAAGCGCAGCGGGACGAGCACCTTCATCGGCGTCGAGGCGTCCCTGACGCTGACCTACAGCGCGCGCACGGACGAAACGACCACCTGCCACTTCTGTCCCAACGAGTGCAAGCGCACGTTCATCGACACGGCGCGTCCGGACGGATCGACGGCGCGCTACATCTCGGGCTTCTCCTGCGAGAAGGGCACCGTCGAGAGCAAGGAAGCGATGCTCGACTTGATGGCCGAGCGCAAGAAGACGGCCGCCGCCTTTCCCAATCTGGTGGACTACGAGGCGGCGCGCGCCTTCGTGCACTTCTACGAGCCTGCGCCGCTGCCCGCGGCGGGCACGCCCATGGAAGACGTGCGCGTGATCAAGACGCTGTTCAGGGTGAAACGCGAGACCTACACGCGCCCGTTCCAGCGATCGAGCCCGGAGGCGGCTCAGCGCCGCAAGACGCTGCGAGTGGGCATGCCACGCGTGCTGAACATGTACAGCACGGCGCCGTTCTTCCGCACCTACTTCGAGACGCTGGGGCTTGGCCGTTCGAACGTGGTCTTCAGTGACGTGACCAGCGAGGAAATGTGGGTCGAGGGCGGCAAGTACGGCTCGGTGGACCCGTGTTTCCCCAGCAAGGTGGCGCAAGCACACGTGCACAACCTGCTCTTTCACAAGCACGAGCCCGAGCGTAAGCGGCCGCTGAACTTTATCTTCTTCCCTATCCTCACGCACGTGCACAACTTCGTGGCCGACACCATGGACAACGCCTCGTGCCCGATCGTGGCCGGAACGCCCGACGTGATGAAGGCGGCGTTCACCAAGGAGGTCGACTTCTTCGCTCAACGCGGCATGGAGTACCTCGCGCCAGCGCTCAGCTTCGTCGAGCCGAACCTGCTGGCCCACCGCATGTTCGAGACGTTCGGCGCGCGGCTCGGGATCACCGAGGACGAGAACGACCACGCCTGCCGCGAAGGCTGGAAGGCGCTCGACGCCTTCGACCTCGACGTGCAGGAAAAGGGACGCGCCATCCTGGAGACCGTGGAGGCCGAGAATCGCACCGCGATTCTGGTGCTCAACCGGCCCTACCACGCGGACCCGGGGCTCAACCACGGAATCCCCGAGGAGTTTCAGGTGCTCGGCTACCCGATATTGAGCGTCCGCTCGATACCCAAGGACCGGGAGTATCTCGACCGCTACTTCCGCGAGGAGCTCGAGAAAGGCGTGATCAAGAGCCCGCTCGAGCTCAACCACCTCTGGCCGGAGAACTACTCGGTCAACAGTGCGCAGAAGGTGTGGGGCGCAAGCTTTGCCGCTCACCACCCCAACGTCGCGGTGCTGGATCTATCGAGCTTCAAGTGCGGCCACGACGCGCCCACCTACGGTCTGGTCGACGGCATTCTGCAGACGTCCAGAACGCCGGTCGCAGCCTTGCATGACCTGGACGCGAACAAGCCGGGCGGCTCCATCAAGATCCGCGTCAAGACGTACGCGCACTCGCTGCGACTGCAGCAAGAGCGGTTGGAAGACGTGGCTCGTCGCAAACGCGACCTGGTCGAGGCGATCGATCGCAAGCGCTTCGACCTGCTGCAGCTGAAGCAGGCTCAGCTGCAGGGCCTGCAGCGCACCGACCCCGAGCTCGAGCGGCAAATCGCCGAGCTTGGCGAGCGGCTTCGCGCCTATGAAGCTCCCGTCGCGCCGCCCCAGCTGGAGGCGGGCATGGTCCAGCTCGGACGCAAACGCGACGACGGCAGCATCGAACGACTACGCATCACCACCACCCCGGCAACGGCGGCCGAATGACCACTCACGCATCGACAATTGCGGAATCAGCGCACCAGAAAGCAGCGAGGAAGCCATGACACAGATCGACGGTACGAGGGTCGAGAAGAAGAAACTTCCCATCTTGGGCAAAGAGCCGCTCGTCGACATCGATGCGGAGCTTCTGCGCTTCGAAGCCGAAGAGCGCACCCGCTTGGGCCTGGATAGCGAGAAGCAGTGGCTGGAGGAGATGGCCAATCTGCATTTCACCAAGGCCGAGAAGGGCAAGATCAAGCTGCTCATCGGCGGCCTCACGATGGCGCACGACTACCTGGTCGAAGGCGCTTTCAA
Source organism: Polyangiaceae bacterium (assembly GCA_035634435.1). Taxonomy (GTDB): domain Bacteria; phylum Myxococcota_A; class Polyangia; order Polyangiales; family Polyangiaceae; genus PMG-095. Next base: position 188 of record DASQDA010000650.1, on the reverse strand, counting down.
GAGCCTCGGATACAACGTCATCGCCCTGGATTGCCCCACGAACGATGCGCTGCAGGTCGGCAAGGAGTTTGGCAACCGAGGGCAGTGCAACCCGACCTACTTCACGGTCGGCAACCTCGTGCAGTACCTGCAGTGGCTGCGCGACGAGAAGGGCATGTCGACCCAGCAGATCATCGACAGCTACTTCT